>CAUYYU010000313.1:0-3054 GCA_963577415.1 Chloroflexota bacterium | reverse complement strand
TCCAGCAGGGGCGCTAGGCTGGAGGCGTCGCCCATGTCGAAGCCCTGGCTGCCGGCGTACAACTCCCCCACACCGTAGAGGTGGCTTCCGTTCCAGCGATCGAATTCGGCGTCGCGGTCGCCGGGAACGACGGAGATGAAAGGCAGGAATCGCCCATCAGACCGGGCGGCGCTCTCCATGATGTAGTCGTTGCCGGTAGTGCAATCGGCTTCGCGTCTCCAGCCGAATGCCATGACGACGGATTTATCAATGCCGGCGAGGTCCATGGACCGTAGGAGATCGTCGCGAGTCGCCATACGGGCGCCGCCGCCATAGAGTTCGCCGAACCAGGCGTCGCGGCGCGAGAAATCGGTGCGCGCGTCGATCATGGCGGGTGGGAAGATATGGGTATGGCAATCGATCACCATGGGTTGGGCTCACGCGATCCTTTTCGTGAGGGCGGTCCGATCCCGGTATACGTGCACATCCCATTTTGCGCTAAACACTGCTGGTACTGTGATTTCAACGTGTACGAGGGGCTGGGTTGCCTGGCCGGGGCGTACATTGAAGCATTATGTAGCGACATTATTGCGCTGGCGGAATACCTGGAGGGGCCGAAGGCGGCGTACAGCGTGTACGTGGGGGGCGGCACGCCCTCGATTGTGGGCTGGAAACGGCTGGCGGCCTTGCTCGGGATGATCGGCCGGTCGTTTCCCCCGGAGCGCGGCGCGGAGATCACGGTGGAGATCAATCCGACGGACGCGACGGCGGCGCTGATGGACGGACTGGTACAGGCCGGGGTGAACCGGGTGAGCCTCGGGGTGCAGTCGTTTGACAACAACCGGCTCGCGGAGCTTGACCGCCTGCACAGCGCGGATCGCTCGGCGGTTGCGGTGGAGCACGCTCGCAAGGTCGGGGTCGCCTCGGTTTCTATCGACCTGCTCTACGGGATTCCAAATCAGTCGCCTGACGATTGGGAGGCGGAGTTGGAGAAGGCGATTGCGTTACAGCCGGACCATGTGTCGGCATACGCCCTGACGCTCTATGGGGAGGTGGCCGAGAAGAGGGCGACAGCATTGGGCGGGGCGCGGACCGGGGATGGCCTGGCCGCATACTGCGGGCTGGCGGTGGAGATGCTAGGTGAGGCCGGCTACGAGCATTACGAGGTGTCAAACTGGGCACGGCCCGGTCAACGCTCCCGGCACAACGGCGCTATCTGGCGGGGGAGTGAGTACCTGGGATTCGGCTGCGGTGCGCATGCGACGGTGGGTCGTCGTCGCTATTCAACCCTGAATCAGCCGACGGCCTACATCGAAGCGGTTCGAGATCGGGGGCCGCTGGTCGGGTGGGAGGAGCAGCTCTCCGAGGCCGATCTGCTGATGGAGCTGATCGAGGGGGCGCTGCGAACTTCGGAGGGTTTGGACCTGGCAGGCGTGCGAGAGCGATTCGCCTACGATCTGGCGTCGGACAGGCGGGCAGATTTGGAGTCGCTGCGCAAGGCCGGCTACGTGGAGGCGGAGTCCGAGTGGCTGCGCCTGACGGACGCGGGATTGTTGCTGGCCGACGGCATCGCGGCGAGGCTGCTGCCGGACAAGTAGGCGGCCCCTGCCAGATCGTATAATCGCGCTCGTGAGACTGTTCGTAGCGATCAGATTGCCCGAAGCGGTTGTGGACGGGCTGGAGCAAGTGCGCGGCCGCCTAGGGGAATTCGACAGCATTCTGCGGTATCCGGATGTTACCGGATTCCATTTAACGCTGGCCTTTCTGGGCGAATTACCGGAAGGCGGCGATGAGATGGTGGAGAGTGGGTTGCGAGCGGCGTGCGCGGGTTTTGGGTCGTTTGCGCTGTCGCTAGGCGCCGGCGGGAGCTTTCCCGAAGGAGGTGAGGCGCGGGTGATCTGGCTCCGGGTAGAGGGAGAGGTGCGGCGCGTCAGCCAGCTTCAGAAAATCGTGGTGAAGGAGCTGGGCGATATGGGTCTGCGACTGGACAAGCGTCCGTTCAGTCCACACGTCACGATCGCCCGGGTGGCGCGAAAGGCGGGTGAGGAGGACCGTCGACGGGTGGCGGAGGTAGCGGCGGAAATTGACGGCTACCATACCGGGTCGTTCCGGGTGACGGACATCGCGGTGATGGACAGCGATCTCCAGCCCACGGGGGCCGTGTACACGCCGATCGCGGAAATACCGCTCTAGCTGTTTTCCAGCCCGAGGACGAGCACCTGATAGATGGATTTGGCTCCTCGGCGGCGCGCCATCGCCAGCGATCCGGTGTTGCGGCGGTCGATCTCGAATTGAAGGGAGGTTGCTCCCAGACCACGTAGGTGACGGGCGACGGCGACGGCGGCGACCATACCCGGTCGGGTGCGGCGGGCCGCCGGCACCAAACCGGCGAGGCCGAAGTGTAGGCACGGGTCCCCGGGAAGGCCGACGAAGAAAGTGCCGATAGGCCGTTCGGGATCCCCGACGACGTAGCCGCAGTAGCCGGTCCACCCCTCGACGGGCGCACCTTGGAACAGCCGGGCGGCCAGTCCGGAGACGGCGGAATGGGAACTCGTGCCAAGAGCCTCGGCGGCAAAGATTTGCTCGAACGTGTTCACGAACGTGAGTTCACTCGAGCAGGTCAGCGGTTGCACGGCCGGTAGATTTCCCCCGCACCACCGCAGCTCCGGCAGAGGGTCAAGGAAGTATCCGGTGCGGTGGGAGGGGCCGGACGGATCGCGGGACAGGGGAGGCTTGATCGATGTGTCGAGTGGAAATCGGAGCCGTAAAATATCCATGCCAATCCCGAACGGAGTACCCCGCAGACGGTCCGAAATTTTCACCGGCCAGCCAGGGTCGATGGAAGCCAGGGGAGCTGTGGCCGGTCGGTCGAAATCGAGTTCGCAGGTGTCGTGCGAGCGCCAGGCGCGGGCTCCGATCTCACGTTCGGGCCCCAGAGAAACGGCGAGATCGGCCAACCGGACGCCGCCTTCGCCGTCCCAACCGCGAAGGAAGCGAATCAACTTGCGGGAGCTTTTCCCCAGCCACCACCTCCGGGCGAGCCGATGGAAATCACGTCCCCGGCTTCTAGGCGCA
>CAUYYU010000312.1:0-3055 GCA_963577415.1 Chloroflexota bacterium | reverse complement strand
CGCTCGGGATGCGAAGGTTCCGCAGCCGGTGTTCCTCGTCCTGCTTGTCCTGATCCTTCTCCGCCTCGTCCCGATCTTCGTCCTTCGCCTCGGCGACAACTTCCACACCCTCGGTCATCAGGCGCTGGTAGAGGACGTCGATTTGATCGAGCTGGTCCTCTGCCTCCGGGAAAACGTCCAGTACGTCATCGTAGGTTATGTAGCCCTGCGCCTTGCCTTTGGCGACGAGCGTTTCCATCTCAGTGGTCAATTCCGCGGCATCGGCGCGAACATCTGCTTCGGGTTCAGGTATCAACTACTCAGTATCTCCGATTGTTGGGCGATCGGTACCGGTGCCGATCGCCTAGAGCTTAATCCGTCCAATTTAGCGCAGGGCCTGTGCGATTTCTCGTATTTCGGCCAGGACCTGCCGTTGACGTTCGGCCAGTGACTCATTATCGCGCATCGTCTCGCCATCCGCCTGGATTATCTGTAACTGGCGAT
The DNA here is from genome assembly GCA_963577415.1 of Chloroflexota bacterium. GTDB lineage: Bacteria > Chloroflexota > UBA11872 > UBA11872 > VXNJ01 > JASLPR01. The sequence continues at coordinate 2,572 of CAUYYU010000312.1, read as the reverse complement.
TTTCCGCCCGCAGCCCGTCGCGCCGCAAGCGCAGTGCCACCTGCTGCATATCGCTAAACAGTTCCTCGCCTTCAGATGAGGGTAACGTCAGCCGGAATCTATCGATCGCGTCAAAACGTTCGCGCAACGATTTATCAAGCCGCTCTCGCAAAGATTCGCTGCCGGAACCGCCATTCACCGTTTCTATCCTAGTGAAAGATTCGGCCAGTAGACGATTTTCACTACTTGAATAGTCGTCAGCGTGGACGAGCTTGGCGATCATTCGGAAATATTTCAGGTTGGTCATCCCCAGAGCTAGGAGATAGTCGTCGGGGTGGTGTTCAGGCGAGTCCCCGCCCCGGTTGGACGGCGCGAGTCGTGGACGCGGCCGCCAATTCCGCACCTGTCGCTCGACATCCTCTTCCGGGATCCGGAGCGCTGCCGCCAACCGGGCCACGTAGTGTGAGCGGACCGCAGGCTGCGATATTTCACGGACAATTGGAATCGCCTGGTTCAGGGCTTCGGCCGTGGCCGAAAAACTCGAAAAATCGAGATCGCCGGTAATCGCTATAAAAAGGTAATCGGCGAGCGGTGTCGACTCCTCGATCAGCGCCTCCCATATCGCCGGATCCTCTCGAATCACGTCGTCAGGATCTTTCCCCGCCGGTAACGTGGCCACGAATATCTCAGCCTCTAGGCGGTCTTCGTGCCGGACCAATGAGTCGAGCCCGGTCTCTTCCTTCTGTTTACTGCCGGTGGCCTCCCTGACCATTTCCAGGCTGCGGCGCGTTGCGGCCGCGCCCGCGGTGTCCGCATCCAGAGCGAGCACAAGTCGCTTCGCCATCCCGCGCAGGAGACGAATCTGGATCGGAGTTATCGCAGTGCCCATCGCCGCCACCACATTCTTGAATCCGTGTTGATGGGCGGCGATCACGTCCATATAGCCTTCGACGATCACGGCCGATCCGGCTTTCCTGATGGACTCCGTCGCCAGGTTGAGTCCGTACAGGACTCCGCCTTTATCAAATGCCGCCGTCTGCGGGGTATTCATGTATTTGGCGGGATCGTCCCCCAGGGCGCGACCACCAAACCCGACTATGTCGCCGCGCCGGTCGAAAACCGGAAACATCAGCCGGTTTCGAAATACGTCGTAGGCTCCGCGTTCGCGGTCTCGGGCCAGACCGGCGCTGATCAGGTCGTCGTCGTCGTACCCCAATTCATGCATGTAGACCCGGAGGGCGTCCCATGAATCAGGTGCGAATCCGATCTGGAATTGCTCCTGGACGCGGTCATCCAGGCCCCGCCCGGCCACGTACTCACGCACAAATTGAGCGGCTGGAGACTCCTGAAACTGCCTGCTGAAAAACCCGGCGGCGGCGCTATTGGCGCTGACATGAGCCTTGCGGGCGGCCGCTCGCTCGGATTGCTGCGGCCCCTCGGACAGAGGAACGCCGGCCTCTTCCGCCAGCTGACGAAGCACGTCGCGAAAATCCAGATTCTCCGTCTTCATCACGAAGGTAAAAATGTCGCCGCCCTCGTTGCAGCCGAAGCATTTGTAGGTGTTGGACTCTGGGAAAACAAAGAATGAGGGCGTATTTTCCGCGTGGAAGCAGCACAACCCGCGCAGATTTCGTCCGGACTGGCGGAGCTGAACCCGGCGACCGATCACCTCGGCGGCGGTGAGCCGTTCCTTGATGGCCTCGACGGTATTCGGCAATTCGATCTATCCCCGGTTGCGCTTACGAATCTGGTCGCTCAATTGTACGTAACCCGTTCGGTGGGTTCCACATTGGCGGCCGACGCCCGATCCAATCCTCCCGAATCCCTTTCCGGAGCCGCATTCGCTAAACGTCGCGGGTCACTTGCAGATCAATCGCTGCCTGGGCGGCGGCGTGCCTCGCCACGGGTACCCGGTATGGCGAACAGCTCACGTAGTCCAGCCCGAGGCCGTGGCAGAACTCAATCGATGCCGGATCGCCGCCGTGCTCACCGCAGATGCCGATTTCCAGATCTTTCTTGAGCGTAGCCGCGGCCGCTTTGCCCTTGGCGACAGCGATCTCCATCAAGTGCCCGACACCTTTGGTATCCAGAACCTGGAACGGGTTGTCCGGCAGGATGCCCTTTTCCACGTATTCGAGCAGGAATTTGCCCTCAGCATCGTCGCGGCTAATGCCGTAGGTGGTCTGCGTGAGGTCGTTGGTGCCAAAACTGAAGAACTCGGCGATTTCGGCGATCTCGCCGGCGGTCAGGCAGGCGCGCGGCACCTCTATCATCGTGCCAAATTTGAAATCAACCTCGACGCCCTTCTCTTCCTGGACCTTGTTGGCTTCCTTGCGGAGCTCGGCCTCGACGGCGCGCAACTCGTTGATGTGCCCGACCAACGGAATCATGATTTCGGGTTTTGCGGCCACGCCTTCTTGCTTCAGTTGAATGGCGGCTTCGACGATGGCGCGGACCTGCATGCGGTAGACGTCGGGCATCATAATTCCCAGCCGGCAGCCGCGCAGGCCGAGCATGGGATTGACCTCGTAGAGTTCCTCGGCGCGGCTAAGCATCTGGCGGGTCCGGGCCAGCCCCTCGCTGTCGCTGGCGG
>CAUYYU010000311.1:0-3057 GCA_963577415.1 Chloroflexota bacterium | reverse complement strand
GGCTACCTGCTCCGCGGCGTCGGGGCGGCTCAGAGACGCCGCCGCGCCGGCCATTCGGGCAAGGCGATCGGTGCCGTCGAGCAGGCCGGCGACAGCTTCGAGAAGAGTCTCGGGCGTGAGTCTCGTCTCCTCCATCACCAGAGCCGCCCCGGAGTCCTCAAGCCAACGGGCGTTGGCCTGCTGATGAGCACCTGCGTACAGGCCGGGTATCAGGAGAGCCGGGAGCGCGGAAGCGGTGAATTCATGGATCGCGCCGCCGGCGCGGGAAATCACGATATCGGCGGCGGCAAAAAGATCGGCGATTCCCTCTTCGAGGAAAGGAATGGGCGAGTAGCCATCCCGAAGATCCGTCCGAAGAGATTGCCGCACGGCGAGGGCGGTTTCAATGCCGGCGGGGCCGGTGAGGTGGACTACGTGGGCGCGCTGGAGAATATCTTTGAGCACCGGGTATACGGCAAGGTTGATTGCGCGCGCGCCCTGACTTCCGCCCATTACGACCAGGAGGGGGCGGTCGTCGGGGACAGCGAAGCGGGCGCGCGCGCGAGCGGCGTCGGCCTGGCGAAACTCGGGCCGAAGCGGGAGCCCGGTGACTGCCGTCGGACGGCCGCCAAAGACGGACGCCGCGGGTTGGCATGCGATTGTGATTATGTGGGCGAAGCGGGCGATCAGACGAGCGGCGCGGCCTGGACGGACGTCGTTGGCCTGCAGGACCAGCGGAACGCCGTGCAACCGGCAGGCGAGGGACCCGGGAACGGATGCGTAACCGCCGCCGCTGAGGGCGATGTGCGGGCGGAATCGGCGGATGGCGCGAAAGGCGGTGATGGTCGCGGCGACCGTCTTAAGCACGTTCCAGGGCAGCCGCCGACCGGCGCCGACGATTGGCGCGGCGGAGGTGGGAACGAACGCGTGACCGGCGGCGGCGAACAAACGGCGGTCCAGGTCGGAGCGGCCGCCGATGGCCAGGACGGACAGTTCCGTATCGCGGTGGGCCAGGGCGGTGGCCACGGCCGTGATCGGGAATATGTGGCCGGCGGTGGCGCCCCCACAGAGCACAAGCCTCATCGTTCCGAGTCTAGGCTGGCGGCGCGGGATACGTTCATAAGGACGCCAAGCATGGCCAGGGACACGATGAGCGACGTTCCCCCGCTACTGACGAAGGGAAGGGGAAGGCCGGTCACCGGGAGACGGCCGGTGACGACGAGCATGTTGATGAAGGCCTGGGCGGCCAGCTGGAAGGAAATGCCGGCGGCCAGGCACCGGCCGTATGTGTCGGGCGCCTTGTGGGCGATCCAGAGCCCGCGGGCCAGGAGGATGACGAAAAGGATGACTAGGGTCGCGGTCCCGATAAGCCCGAATTCTTCTCCTATAACGGCGAACACGGAGTCGGTGTGAGGGGCGGGAAGATACAGAAATTTCATAGTGCCCATGCCGAGGCCCTTGCCGGCGATGCCGCCGGATCCGAGGGCGAGGAGGGATTGTTGAGCCTGGTAGCCGGTGTCCAGGAGATCGTCTCCGGGGCTGAAAAAAGCTTGTATGCGAGTGAGTTGGTAGGGGTTGCGGGCAACGGAGGCAGCGAAACCGAAAATCAACACAGCGCCTATCAGCAGAAAGTGTCGCAGGCGGGCGCCCGCTACAAAGGCCACGGTGCTTGTGGTGCCGAGAATCACGACGGCCGTGCCGAGATCGGGCTCGACGGCGACCAAAACGAGCGGGATTCCGACGAGGGCGAGGCCGATGATGAAGGTGCGTCGCTCGCGTACGCGCTTGCCGACGCGACCCGCCCAGTATGCGAGGAGGAAGATAAGGGCTGGTTTGGCGATTTCGCTGGGCTGGAAGGAAAGCAAGGACAGATCGAGCCAGCGGCGGGGACCGCTGGAGCTGGCGAGGCCGGGAACGAGCACGGCGATCAGCAGGGCCACGGCGATGGCGTAAAGGAGCCACGAACGAGGCCCGTAGCGCCGGTAGTCGACCTGGGCGACGCCGAGGGCGACGGCGATACCGACGGTGGTGATCAGGGCGTTTCGCAGGACGGCCGCACCGAAGGCCGTGGCGTCGTCGGCCAGAACGGGCATAAGCGCGCTGGCGACGATGACTACCCCGATAAGAGGAAGCACGACCGTGAGAATGAGGAGCAGCGGATCGAGCTCCGGCCATGACAGTGCCCCACGTTCCAGGAAGCGGAAGCGTCGGGCTGAGGTGGCCATGGTCAGGCGGCCGCCGGGATGCGGAGATACGCGAACACGCGATCGACGACCTGCCGGAAAATTGGGGAGGCCACACGGGACCCCCAGGTCCCGGTGCTGGGGCGGTCGATTTTGACTAAGACGAGCACCTGTGGATTCTCCCGCGGTCCAAATCCGATGTAACTGGCGATCGTCTGCTCGGGCAAGATTCCGCCGCGCGCGGATATTTCGGCGGTGCCGGTTTTCCCTACGGTGGAATAGCGATCGCTGAGCGCCATATTTGGGAAAACGCTGTGTTCAGCCTGGTACATCATGTCGATCAAGGTGCGGCTGGTGGAAGGGCGGATGACGCGACGGATTTCGGAGGATTCAATTTCTATAACGTGGCCCTCGGCGGTTACGACACGCCCGACGGCCCGGGGTTGCATAAGGAGGCCGCCGTTGGCGACCACGCCGAAGGCCATTGCCATCTGAATGGGTGTGGTGGAAATGCTCTGACCGAAGGAGTTGGCGGCGAGATCGGAGGGATACCAGGAGAGGGAGCCCTGGGCTTTAAGGATGCCGCGGACCTCGCTGGCCAGGTCGATGCCGGTGGCCGCCCCGAAGCCGAATGCGCGGACATAGTCGTAAAAGTTGTGGGCGCCGAGGCTGTCGGCGACAAAGATGGCGCCGGTGTTGGAGGAATTGGCGAGGACACTGATCATGTCTTGATTTGGGTAATTTTTTTCGTCCCAATTGCTGAACTCCAGCCCCCAGTACTCGTAAACACCGGGCAGATTGTGCCGGGTGCCGGGCCCGATGACTCCGGCGTCGAGGCCGGCGGCCATGGTCATGATCTTGAAGGTGGAGCCGGGATCGTAAACCAGGGAGACGG
>CAUYYU010000310.1:0-3061 GCA_963577415.1 Chloroflexota bacterium | reverse complement strand
CCGGGTTCGGCCTCGCCGCCATCCTGTCCGGTTGCGAATACTTCGTGCAGACGGTCGCCCCTACCCCAACCCTGATAACGGCGGGTTCCAGCCAGCAGCGCCCGATGGTGGCGGTCGAATTCGGCGTCCTCGAAGAAGCCATCAAGGTCACCGGCCGGGTTGAGGCCGAAGAGCGCCAGGACCTGTTTTTCCGGGCTCCGGGGCGCATCAAGAACGTCTCCGTCCGCCAGGGAGATCGCGTCACCGAGGGTCAGGTTCTGGCCGAACTAGAGACCGGCGGCCTGGAGTCTCAGGTCGCGGACGCCGAAAAGAATTTTGAAACCGCCGAGCTGCGTGTTTTTTCCGCCGAGGCTACCCTGGCCCGGGAGCAGGCCAGCGCCCGCAACGCAGTACTCAAGGCCGAAAACGACGTAGCCGCCAAGGAGCAAGCGCTCGCCGTTAGCCACGCCAACGCCCGCTCGAACCTCCTGGCCGCGGAGAATGATGTCGCCGCCATGCAGAAAGCGCTCGATGTCCTGATCGCCGGCGGTACCGCCGAGCAGGTGGCGTCCGCCCAGGCCGCCGTCGCTTCCGCCAATTCTTCCTACGTGAGTTCCAGCACCAACCTGCAGGTGCTCGAATCATCCAGTTCTCAAACCCCGGCCGTCGTCCGGGCCGAAGTCGCCACGCGCCAGGCCGCCGTCGACATCGCCGCCCAGAACCTGGCCAATCTGCAAACACGCGGGGCCCCCACCAGCGCCCAGGCGCGGGCCGACGGCGAGCGCCGCCTGGACAAGCTCGAAGCCGACCTGGCCGCCTCACGTTCAGCCTTCTACCAGTCCGAATCCGATCTCAACGACGTCCTAAACAAGCCCACCGCCGCCGAGCGCTTGGACGCCGAAAACACTTTTGAAAAGGCGCGGCTCGACCACGACGATGCCGTCAGCGGCAACGGCACCGATGAAGCCAAACTAAAGGCCGGGATCGTGTGGCAGGAGGCCATCCGAGCCTATAACGACGCGCTCCTTCCCGCCACCGACGCCGAGATAGTCACCGCTCAGGTCAACGTCACCAACGCTCGCGGATCCCTGTCGTCACTGGAGCAGGAGCTCGCCCAGCTCATCGGTTCCGGCACCAGGGATCAGGCCATCGACGCTCTGGCCGCTGAATTTGTGAACGGCTATTCTAGGGAGCTCGCCGCCGCCGAAAGCGCCCTCGCCACGGCCCAGACCAACCTCGCCGAGGCCCAGTACGAATTGCAGCGCGTGGACGCCGGTTTCGGCACCACCGACCAGGAGCGCGCCCGTGCTTCAACTTCCGCGGCCGCCGCCAACCTCGCGAAAGCGCAATCGTCCCTAGACGCCATCCTTAACCCCTCCGATGCCGACATCCAGTCCGCCCGCAACACCCTGGATTCCGCCGCCATCAAGCACCACAACGCAGTGACCACCCTAGATGAATTCGACGCCGGCGAATCGCCGCAGGACTTTGATCTGGTAATCCTGCGCAACAACCTCGAAGACGCCCGGGCCACGCTCGTCCAATACGATGCCGGCGAATCTTCCAAAGATTTCGATCTCGTAATCCTGCGCAACAACCTGGAGCAGACTCGCATCAAGCTGGAGCGTTTGCAGGAGCAGACGTTCGAGAATCAGGTCATGGCGCCTTTCGACGGCGAAGTCACTTTCGTGCGCGGGCGGCCCGGCGACCAGGTCGCCGCCTACCAGGAGATCATCGGCCTCGCCGATCCCGAACGCCTCATAATCGAAGCCGTGATCCCCGAAGTAGACCAACCAAGCCTCTCCATCGGCCAGCTCACCGAGATCACCATCGACGCCTTTCCCGGGATAATCTTTGAAGGCCGCGTCGCCATTCTCCCCCGCAACATCATCAGCACCACCGGCCAGACCGTGAAAATTCCAGAGACGATCATCGACGGCGAATTCAGCCGCGAGGGCATGGGCATCGGAATGCTCACCCGCTTGAAGATCGTCGTCCAGGTCAAAGATGACGCCCTCAAAGTCCCGCTCACGGCCGTCCGCACCGTAAATAACCGGGACTTCGTGGAAACCATCATCGACGGCCAGCGGCGAAGCCTCCCCGTCACCGTCGGGATTCAGAGCGACACCGAGATAGAGATTCTTGATGGTCTCGAAGCAGGACAGCAGATCTTCTCATCGCCCTAGCCACCCGGGCGCGGCCTCCGAATATCCGCCCCCGGGGTTGTTAGCATCCTTGCGATGATTTATTCCATCCTCGCGTTCGTGGCCAAGCGACTCGTGAACAACGGCCTCCTCGTCCTGAGCACCGCCTTCGGCCTCCTCGTCACCGTCACCCTCGTCACCGCCATCCCGCTGTATTCCGAAGGCATTAGCGAGTTCCTTCTCAAGGTCGAGCTCGCCAAACCCGACCCTAGGCGCATCCAACCCCGCAGCAGCGTTCTCCTGCGACACTTCGATCGCAGCACCGCCGGCGAGCTTCCCACCTCTCGCCAGCTTTACGAAGAAGCCGATGAATTTTTAGGCTCCTACCTCGACGATCTCATCGGCCTCCCCGAGTTGCAGCAGGTCAGTTACCTGCAAACCGACGTCATGCCTCTTCTCGCCTACGGTGACAGCACCCGCACCGGCCTGCGTCGCCGCGATATCAGCTACGGCTTCTTCTTCAACATGACCGGCATCATGGACAACATCGAAATCATCGAAGGCCGCGCTCCCAATCCCGAAGTTACCATGGTCCCCGACGGCGCCGGCGGCCAGATGCCAATGCTTGAAACCATGATGATCACCGACGCCCTCGACAACTTCGGCCTCCTCATCGGCGAGCAGGTGAAAGTGGTGTTCGAGGACCCCGTCACCAGCGAGGAGCATCTGCTCAGTGCCAAAGTCGTCGGCCGTTGGGTGCCAGTCGATCCCCGATCCCCCTACTGGATTTACAACGCCGAGACCGTCTTCGACAACGGCGCCATGTACGTCGATCGCGACGTCTACCTCGGCGACCTAGTCGACAAGTACCCGGGAATCTTCCACGAGGCCACCTGGTATTCGAATTTCGATGCCAACGAGATCAAGGCCACCAATTA
>CAUYYU010000309.1:0-3090 GCA_963577415.1 Chloroflexota bacterium | reverse complement strand
GTTTCTCGAACAGCAGCCCCCCGAACGCGTTCTTCATCGCTCCGGTGATCGTCGTGAAGACATGCGTTTTTACCGTAGGCAGATGGATCACGTTCGATCCGATCAGGCGTTTCGGGATGCGGATGCCTTCCGGAAACACTCCGTCCAGCGCCAGCATCTCGGCCTTAGGCACGAATTGCACCCATTCCGAGTCCTCGTACAGATGCACGTTCTCGATGCCGTGACGCTCCAGCACCGGCAGATGCTTGTTGGCCACCTCGCCGCGTCGCGCCGACACCACCACCGTGCGATTGTGGGCGGCGTACAGCGAATCTCGCTCGAACCCGTCCTCCAGCAGCGTACGGATCACGCCATCCAGTTGCCACGGGGCTGTCGAGCACGCCGGGTACCAATGCTGCCAGGACACATTGACCTTCAGCGCCGTCGGCGCGTCGCGATTCAGCCTCTCGGCGTACCCGGCGGACCGCATCAACTTGCCGTAGTCGTCCAGCACGGTCTCCGGGGCCGTCCGCAGCAGCGCCACCCGGGGTCGGCCCGGGGGCGGAGGCGGGGATTCTGTCGCCGGGGAGATTGCAGGTCGGTCGGTCATCAGCTTCTGCGCATCCTAGCAACTGCCCCTCGCGCCCGCCAGAGCCCAATTTCCCCGTCCCATCTCCACCGCGTTGGTTTACACCTTCCGCCCTGCTAACCTCACTTCCAGCAAGCATGGCAGCCGACCCCACCGACACCCCCACACCCCGGACCTCCCGGCTCGTTCTGGCGGCCGATATCGGCCCCACCATCCGGGCCGCCGCCTTCGACGATATCAACTCCTCCCTGCGCCTGCTGCGCGTCGGCGAGTCCACCCCCACCGGCGGCTCCCCCCACTTCGATCCCGAAATCGGAATCGCCGCCGCCCTCTCCGATCTGGACGGTGCTCTGGGCGCCTACGCCAACCCCGGCCTGCCCACCACGGCGGCGATCACCGGATCGCGAATCGGCGCCGCCCTTCCGGCGCTCGTGTTCACCGACTTCCCCGAGCCGGAACTGGTCCAGCTTGACGCTCTCCTCCGCGCGAACGGATTCGCCATCGCCGGCCGCGTCGAAATCGGTTCCCGGCGCCTGCTCGACCGCCACGATCCCGAAGCCCTGGCCAGGCAGATTCTGGAGATGCGCCCCCGCCTCGTAATGCTGGCGCTGGGCGACGACACCAGTTGGGAAAGCCTAGCCGCCTTTTCCGAAATCCTCCGGTTCGCGGTGGGCGGTCGCGCCCCCGGTTACTCACCCGCCGTCGCCATCCTCTACGGCGAAAATCCAGACCAATCCATGGTCAACGCCCTCAACGACGCCTTCATCACCCGCGTCGTGGACATCCGTGGCCCCGGTGAAGGGTTCAACGTCCAGGCCGCCGGTGGCGCGCTCGCCGATCTCCACGGGGCATTGGTCGAAGAACTGGCCTTCAACGGACTCCGTCCCAAATCCCTCTCCACTTCGCGAGTCGTCCCGCTTAACGCCGCCCTAGGCCGTGTCGCCCGCTCCCTCGCCGCCGAAGGCGACCTCACCCTGGCCGTCATCCACGTGGAAGCCCCCGGAGCCATGATCGTCCTGAGTCACCAGGGCGCCATCCGCACCGGCGTGTTCGGCTACCACCGGGCCGGTGCCACCGTCGAGCACATCGGCCTCGAACTCGACCTGGAGAAACTTCTCCACTGGGTGCCATTCGACATCACCGAGGCCGAAGCCGGGGCGTATTTCGTCAATCGCGCCGCCCGACCCTGGACCGTCCCGGAATCTCACATCGAGGTCGCCCTCGAGCAGGCCGCCTCGCACATGGCGCTGCGGCAGGCCGTTCAATATCTGGGCGAGGAGCTGCCGCCGCTGGACCTCATCGCCTGCACCGGGCGCAATCTCACCGGCGCCCCCCGCGCCGTCCAGGCCGCCCTCATCGCCATCAACGCCTGCCTTCCCGGCGGTTACTGCCAGATCGCGCTCGACCGTTCCGGCACCCTCCCCGCCGAGGGCGCGTTGCTGGCCGCCGGAATCGAGCTCCAACCCGGCGGCGGCCTCGTCCACCTCAGCACCGTGATCGCCGGAGTCGGCCTCGATCGCCCCGGCCGCCCCGCCCTGGCAGTCGAACTCCGCGCCGACGAGTCCGAACCCATACATCGACAGGTCAATTTCGGCTCCATGGACCGCATCATGTGGGACGCCGCCAGCCTGGGCACCGTCCGCGGATGGCCCTCCGGCAAACTCGACATCGGCGGCGGGCACGGCCGGGCCACGACCCTGCGAACCCGCATCGCCCCGGGTAGCGGCGGTCTCATCATCGACGCCCGTGGCCGCCCGATTGCCTGGCCGGAAGACGTCACCCACCGCCGGGCCGCCGTTCTGCAGTGGTCCCAGAGCACCGATTCACAGTCCGTCCCCTCGCCTGAACTCGAGCCTGCCGATGAAATCTGACCCGACCGCGCCCCGCGCCACCGTCGCCATCGGCAAGCTCCGCCGCCGGCACACCCTCCCGTTCCCGGGAGGGATTCTCGTCAAGCTAGGTGATGCCGTCGAACTCGGCACCCCCTGGGCCCGCTGCACCCCGGGCGGCCGCACGAGCGTGCGCGATCTCGCCGGTCTTTCCAGATTGCCCTCCGCTCGCATCGGCGAGGCCCTCCTGTCCGGGGAGCGGGAAGGCGTGCCCACCGGTGAATTGCTCGCCCGCGGCCGCGGCGCCCTCCTGCGCGGGCGCGATTGGTCCGCCGCCTGGCCCGGCGCCATCACCTACGTATCCAATATTTCCGGGCTCGCCTTCTTCGCCGAGACCACCGACCCGGCCCCCCTCTACTGCCAGCTGCATGGGTCCGTCGTGGAGATCGAGAAGGACAAGCACATCGTCATCGAAGGTGACGCCGCCGCCATCGCCGGAGCGCTTGGACACGGCGGATTGGGCTTCGGCAACATCCTGGTCGCCGGGAAAGGCCCGCAGACCAGCCTCCCGGTCACCGGCGATGGAGAGGCCTCGCTGATCGTCTTCACCGAATCCCTCCGCTTCGATTGGCTCGCCGCCTTTCCACGCGATCGCCTCGCCGGCGTGATCGCTCCCTCGGTCATGGCGTCCGA
>CAUYYU010000308.1:0-3100 GCA_963577415.1 Chloroflexota bacterium | reverse complement strand
TTGATAACCGGCGGCTTGTCTGGCCGGCGCTGATCGTGGTCGTGGCCGGTGGCGCGGCCGGAGTACTGGGGCAGTACATCGGGCGCGATTTCGAGGCCGACGCTCTGCTGGAGAAGATGCTGCGGGCCACCCTTATCTGGACTCTGGGCTGGCCGGTGCTGGCCGGAACGGCGTTCGCGGTGAGCCGGTGGATTCTGGGGGGACAGGGTTCCTTTGGCGGCGTGTTTCGGGGCATGGGCTGGGCCTTCACCCCGGGGCTTCTACAGATCGCCATCGCGTTACCGCCGCTGCAATTCGTGGCCTTCGCGGTGCCGATGGTATGGATGGTGGCCACCGGCATGATGGCCACCGGACGGACTCTGCGAATTTCCAGCTCCCGGGCGATGATCGCCACCCTGCTGGCTTGGGGAGTCTGGGGCGTCGTCGGAATTGTGCTGATGGTCATTCAGGGCACCTTCCCCAGCTTCACCACGTAACTCGTTTACGCCTGATTCGAGCGATGCGGTAAATACTCTAATGTTGGCCGCATAGCGAAAGGGGCGTTGATGAGGAGCCTTCTGTGACCGAGGGAATAGCGTGCCCGAACTGTGCGCAGCTGAATCCTCCCGGGAGCAGTGAGTGCGCACGCTGCCGGCAGAGCCTGGAACACGAAATTCATCAAGACTGGGAAGGGGCTCTAACTGGGCGCGGGCGGGCGCGGCGCTCGTGGACGCCCTAATCACCGGATTCATCGCGGCGGTTTGGTTCAATGGGTTTCGAGACAGTTTCGTTTCCAGCCCTAGAGGCGCCGCTGCCCAGTTCGGCACGCTGGCTATCTTTCTCCTGCTGCCCGGGTATCAGGGAATTTCAGGACTGATCTGGGAGGGCCGTTACAAATTGGTCCGGAGGCACGAGGAGCCCGATCTACTGTTCGACCTGGAGCTGGATCCGTGGGAAAGCGAGAATGTGCTCGACGACCATCCCGGTATCGCCGCCCGTCTGGCTGAACTGTTGACGGCAGAGCTGGCTCGCCCCTGAAGCAGCATGCGCCGAGTGACACGCGGCAGTTCGACCTGCCAGCGGCGGAGTGAACGGCGCTACGTTCGGAATCTCCGATCTGGACTCTGGCGCATTCTCTTGACATCCCGTCGGGTGGTCACCTAGCCTCATGACTGGCAAAGGCTGTGAACGGGACTAGTAACGTTCGGAGAGCGTCTTCAGAGAGCCGGCGTAGGTGAAAGTCCGGCGGCGAAACCCGAGCGCGAATGGACCCCGGAGCTGCGGTCCGAAAGGCACGTCCGAGTAGGACCCGACGGTCGCCCGCCGTGATCAGGGCAGGGCATCGAGACGAGTTTCGGTCTCCGTGCCCGGTGAGTGGGGCGCTTGCGCGCTCAATCGGGGTGGTACCGCGAAGGTGACTACGAACCTCTCGTCCCCGGGACGAGAGGTTTTTGTATGTCGCGGCCCGGATGGCGGCCGAGGAGGCGATCGCGATGGGTGTCGAATTCGCCATCCTAGCAACCCTACGACCCGAACGCGAGCAAGCGTTGGGCTGGTTGCGTGAGGGTCGCTCGGTGCCCCTCTACCGCGAAGTCCTAGCCGACCTCGAAACGCCCGTCTCCGCCTACCTCAAACTCGCCGGCGATAGTCCTTCGTTCCTTCTGGAGAGCATCGAGTCCAGCGAACGGCTGGGGCGCTTCAGCTTCCTTGGCGGCGACCCGTACATGGTCCTTTCCATGCGGGACGGCGTCGCTCGCTTCCGTGAGAACGGGGGCGAGCGGTCAGAGCCGTTCAGCGACCCGATGGCCGTTATCGACGCCGAACTTGCCCGGCGAAATGCCGTCGCTCTGCCGGACCTGCCTCGCTTCCAGGGTGGGGCCGTCGGGTACCTAGGTTATGAGACGGTCCGCTATTTCGAGGACCTTCCGCTGCCGGCCAAAGATGATCTCAATCTCCCCGATATTGTCCTCATGTTCGTCGATACGCTGGTCGTCTTCGATCACCTGACCCACAGCATGAAGCTGGTGGCCCACGCGGTCAGCACCGGCGATCCGGAGGCCGACTACGACCGCGCCGTGGAGCGCATCGACAGTCTGGCCCACCGACTCGCCTCCCCGGCCACCGGTAGCACCGCCATTCCGGCCGCCAATAAGACCGGCGGTGCCCCCCCCATCTCCAACCTCACCCGGGAGGACTTCGAGACCGCCGTGCGAAAGGCTCGGGACTATATAACCGCCGGCGACATCATCCAGGTCGTGCTGTCGCTGCGAATCGCCAGGGAGTTGAGCGTGCCGGCCTTCACGGTGTATCGGTTCCTGCGGACGGTAAACCCGTCGCCATACATGTTCTTCCTTGACTTGCAGGATATGCAGGTGGTCGGAGCTTCCCCGGAAATGCTGGTCCAGGCCGAAGGTCGCCGCATCCGAACCCGCCCTATCGCGGGAACCCGGCCGAGGGGCGCCGGCCCCGAAGAGGACGAGGCCATGGCCCGCGAACTGCTCGCCGACGAGAAAGAGCGCGCCGAGCATGTGATGCTGGTCGATCTGGGACGCAACGACATCGGGCGGGTCGCCCGGCGTGGTAGCGTGGAAGTCACGGACTTCATGAGCGTGGAGAAATTTTCCCACGTCATGCACATCGTTTCTCAGGTCGAGGGCGACCTCCGCGACGGCGAAACCGCGACGGGGGCGCTGCGGGCTTGCTTTCCCGCGGGCACTCTCAGCGGCGCTCCCAAGATCCGCGCGATGGAAATCATCGCCGAGTTGGAGCCAACCTGGCGCGGCCTGTACGGCGGCGCCGTCGGCTATTTCAGCTTCTCCGGCGACATCGACACCGCCATCACGATCCGAACCATGCTCGCCCAGGACGGCTACGGCTACGTGCAGGCAGGCGCCGGGATCGTGGCCGATTCTGACCCGGCCACCGAATTCGAGGAATGCCAGAACAAGGCCCGCGCGCTCCTGCGGGCTATCGATCTGGCCCAGGAGGCAGGCTGATGCTGCTGGTCATCGATAATTACGATTCGTTTACTTACAACCTGGTCCAGTATCTGCTGGAACTTGGCCAGGAGCTCGAGGTAAAGCGCAACGATATGGTGACGATCGCCGAGATCAAGGCGCTG
>CAUYYU010000307.1:0-3106 GCA_963577415.1 Chloroflexota bacterium | reverse complement strand
TATACCGACGCCCGGATGAGTTTGGTGACCTTGTGCGGCGGTGCATGAGAGAGGATTTCTCGTGGCGACCTTCGGCCCAAGAGTACGACCGACTTTACCGTCGGATGACGGTTCCGGGATAGGGAGCGGGGAGGCGCTAGTCGGGCCGGTGGGAGTCTGTGGCGAGTTCCAGGCTCGGGTCGATGTCCAGAGTGTCAGCTGCATATTCGCCTCGTTCTAGCAGGAACGATCCGGCCATGGCGATCATGGCGCCGTTGTCCGTGCAGTGAGCGATCCGTGGCATGAATAGCGGGACTTCGATCCGGGCCGCAAGGGCGTCGCGGAGGCTCGTGTTGGCGGCGACGCCGCCAGCGAGGATGACGCTGCGAGCGGCGAATTCCTCGGCAGCGAGGGCGGTCTTGGAGACGAGCACATCGATAATCGCCGATTGAAACCCGGCGGCCATTCGGCGGATCGCCGATGGCTCCCGCGCCTGCAGCGGGTCGGATGGTTCTCCCCGAAAGATCCGCTCCTCCTCGGACGGTCCCAATTTACCGGAGCAGGCCCGGTAAACGGCGGTTTTTAGCCCGCTGAAGCTGAAATCGTGGGTTCTTTCGAGCCTGGCCCGGGGCAGGACGTAGGCGTCGCCATCAGCCGGGTCTAGTTCGGAAGCTGCCGCCTCGACCGCCGGTCCGCCCGGAAATCCGAGTGCGAGCACCCGGGCCACCTTGTCGAAGGCTTCGCCGGCGGCGTCGTCGCGGGTGCGGCCCAGCAGGTAATGACGGCCGTCTTCGCGCAGTACTGTCAGGTCGGTGTGCCCCCCGGAAACGACCAGGCAGACCGCGGGCAGCTCGGGAAGTTGATCAGGGTCGCGGCCAATCCAGCAAGCGTAAACGTGGGCCTCCATGTGATTCACCGCCAGCAGGGAGATATCGAGGCCTGTGGCGAGGCCGCGGGCGAAATTGAGGCCGACGATCAATGAGCCGGCCAGGCCAGGCCCGTATGTGACGGCGACGGCGTCCAACTCGGCTGCGCGAATTTCAGCCCGGGCAAGAGCTGCGTCGTAAACGGGGGCAATGGCCGCGATGTGCTGCCGAGAGGCTATCTCCGGGACGATTCCGCCGAACTCGGCGACGCCTTCCAGGTGAGTCTGGGTGACCATGGATAGTTCGTCGGCGCCGCGCATGACGGAGATCGAGGTGTCGTCACAGGACGTCTCAATCCCGAGAATCAGCGCCAACGGGTCATAGTTTCGATTCCCAGGTGAGGCGCTTACGTAACTTCGCCCGCGACTCCCGAAAACGCTTTTGGAATGGGGGTGAGTTAATTTCCTCGGACCACATGACGACCGCGTCCTCGCCATCGTCGCTGTAGTAGTGGCGGCGGATTCCGTGCCGGCTGAAGCCGTACTTTTCGTAGAGGCGCTGCGCGACGGCGTTACTCTGCCTGACTTCTAGGGTCATCATCTTCGCGCCTTCTACCCCACTGAGCTCGGTAGTTGCCACGAGTAGAAGCTCTCCCAGACCCTGCCCCCGACATTCCGGATCTACGGCAAGAGTGGTGATGTGGGCTTCGTCCACCATCATCCACATACCGGCGAAGCCCACGATGGAATCCCGCCCGATCGAAAGAGGTCCCCCGAAGATCCGTCGCAAAATCCCAGACTTCGGCGCGACGGGCGGGGTGAATCCTTCCGGGTGTTTCCGGCGGAGAACAAAATAGCGAGCCATGTGGTTGCGCTCGAGTTCGTAGCGGAACGATTCCCTGGGCCAGGGGGAGGGGAAACACTTTTTCTCGACGGCTCGCACCGCGTCGATATCGGCGACTTCCATGGGAGCCAGCACGAATGTGTCCTGGGTGGTGGATTTCTTTGTCAGTACCGCCGTCAAGTCCTCCCCCAGCCTCTCTTCGGCAGCGTCGCCCCTGGGGCTCGCAGATAGGTCGGAACCGCCGTACGTACTTCCCGACCGGATATTCCACCAATTTTAGACCAGCCAGCCACGGCCACGGCCTCGGCGAGAGGACGCACGGGGGAAGCAAATTGGAGGGAGGCTCCGTCGCCGACGGCCGCTTCCAATTCAAATCGACGCGCCTCATCGAAGGCACCTGACAGGCTGGCGTTGCCAGCGGTCAAGGCGACAACGTCCTTAGCCGAGAGCAGTGCGGCATCGCCGAGCGGAGTAACAACCGCACCGTCCACCTCAAACTCTCGGGCAAAAAAGCCGGACCGGCCCGCGTCCAGCGCAGCAACCACGCGCCGTGGTTCCATCAACGGAAGCGAGGCCGCGAGGGCGGTAAGGCTTTCCATCGTCACTAGCTTTATGTCAAGTGCCATGCAGAGACCCTTCGCATAGGCCATACCGGTCCGCACGGAACTAAATCCGCCCGGTCCGGCTGCGACGGCGACGGCGACGAGACGATCGCCGGCCTGCTCCAGCAGCGCCGCGCAAGCGCGTTGCAAATTGGCCGTATGGCTGGAAGCGGCGCGCCACTCGATGGTCTCTTCGATGCCGGCAGACGTGGCCAGGGATGCGCTTCCGTGGCGACCCGTCGTGTCGATTCCCAGGATGAGATCCACGGTCATGGCTCGCCAGCCACGGAGTCGCGCAGCCTGGCAAGCGCGCGTTTTTCGGCGGCGCCAGCCGCCGTCAGGGTCAAGCGACGCCCAGTTTTGGTGTCGTGCTTCAGGACAACTTCGATTCGATCGCCGGAGAAGCGGCCGGGAATATTTTCCGGCCATTCCACCGCGACCACGGCACCTCGATTCAGGTAGTCGTCCAACCCGAGCCCGTCCTGGTCGGCATCGACGCCGTTCAGTCGATAAAGGTCCATATGGATGAAGGGCGGCTCCGCTTCCGGGTACTCGGCAATAAAAGTGTAGGTAGGTGAGGTGACACGACGAGTCACTCCCAGACCGCGCGCGATGCCCCGGGCGAAGACGGTTTTGCCCGAGCCGAGTTCACCCACGAGCAGCACGACGGCTCCGGAATCCAATCCCTTCGCCAGCAACTTGCCCAAGCATTCGGTCTCGGATGGACTCCCGCTGAAAAGCAACAAATCGGTTTCGCCAGCCGTTGTCACTTCAAATCCAACTCGCTACCCATGATCGCGGTGGTTACCATACGGC
>CAUYYU010000306.1:0-3118 GCA_963577415.1 Chloroflexota bacterium | reverse complement strand
ACTGTAGGAGCAGACGAGCAACCTGACGGCAGTGGTGACGGTGGCGGACGATGGGGGGAGCTCGGGACGGCTGCGGCGAGATTTTGGGCTGATGCCGCCGGGGGATATTCGCAATTGCCTGACGGCGCTAGCGGATTCGGAATCGTTAATGACGAAGCTGGTGCACTACCGATTTGAGCAGGGGGACGGGCTGAAGGGGCACAGCCTGGGGAATCTGCTGATCGCGGCGATGAGGGACATCGAAGGGGGGATGGATGAGGGGATAGAAAGCCTGAGCAAGGTACTGCGAATTCAGGGGAATATCGCGCCGTCGGCGATGACGGACGTGCATCTGGCGGCGGAACTGGAGGACGGGACGATCGTGGTGGGAGAGTCAGAGATCGGCGGGCGGGGGAGGATAAAGCGGGTGTTCCTGCGACCGCGGCACGTGGCGGCGAATGAGGATGCGGTATCGGCGATCCTGGCGGCGGATTTGATCGTGATCGGCCCGGGGAGCGTGTATACGAGCATTCTGCCGAATCTGCTGGTGACGGGCATCGTGACGGCGCTGCGGGCTTCGAAGGCGGTGAAGGTGTATGTGTGCAATGTGGCGACGGAACCGGGCGAGACGGACGATTTTGGTCCGAGCGACCACGTGCGGGTGTTGACGGAACATGTGGGGCCGGGGCTGTTTCATTACGTGGTGCTGAACAACCGCACGGATGTGGTGCCGACTTCGAGCAACGGCGAGGCTAAGATACTGGCGGCTTCGCCTAGGGAGCAGACGGATTTGCAGCGGGGGGGGCTTGAGGTGGTGTCGGCGGACGTGATTGACCCTGAACTGCCCGAGCATCACGATCCGACGCTGCTGGCGGAGACAATTTTGCAGCTGTATGAGAGTGCATCGGCTTCACCGCGCGTGATAAGTTTTCCGGACGTGATTTCGGGGAATCCCAGGCAATAGCCGGCCGGCCCGCCGATCGGGCCCGATCAGCGGCAATGTTTTGACCGGAGAAAATCTGGCCCAGTACTGACGACGTTCAGACACGAAGGACTAATTTACATGCGGGTGGCGATTAACGGGTTCGGGAGAATCGGGCGGCTGGTATTCAGGACGCTGAGCAAGCGTCATCCGGATATTGAAGTGGTGGCGGTGAATGACCTGACGGACGCGGCGACGAACGCGCATCTGCTGAAGTACGACTCGAATTACGGACTCTTCGATGGATCGATCGGGGTAGACGGGGACACGCTGACGGTGAACGGGCGGAACATTCGGGTGCTGGCGCAACGGGACTGGGAAAAGCTGCCGTGGGGCAAGCTGGGGGTGGATGTGACGCTGGAATGCACGGGGATAGGAACGGGTCGGGTGATGGCGGGCAAGCACGTGGAGGCGGGGTCGAAGAAGGTGCTGATATCAGCGCCGTCGAGCGACGCGGACGCGATGATGGTGCTAGGGGTGAACGAGGACACGTATGACCCGGCGAAGCACGATGTGGTGTCGAACGCGTCGTGCACAACGAATGGGATGGCGCCGCCGGTGAGCGTGGTGCATAAGGAATTTGGGATCGTAAAAGGGCAGATGACGACGGTGCATTCGTACACGGGCAGCCAGGCGATTCTGGACACGCAGAAACGAGATTTGCGAGATGCGCGAGCGGGGGCGATGAGCGTGGTGCCGGCAGGGACGGGGGCGGCACGAGCGATAGGCAAGGTGATCCCGGAGTTGAACGGCAAGCTGGATGGAGCGGCGTACCGGGTGCCGACGCCGACGGTGTCGATCGTGGAGTTCGTGGTGCTGGTGGAGCAGGACACGACGGTGGAAGCGGTGAACGCGAAGTTGCGGGAGGCGGCGGAGGGACGGCTGAGCGGGATCATGGACTACTCGGAGGAGTTGCTGGTTTCGATGGATTTGAAGGGGAACGAGCATTCGTCCATCGTGGATGCGGGCTCGACGATGGTGGTTGGCGGAAATCTGGTGAAGGTGGCGGCGTGGTATGACAACGAATGGGGCTACGCGTCGCGGCTGGCGGACATGGCGGCATACCTAGGGGAGAGACTCCCGAAGTAGATGGCCGGAAGATGAGGAGAGGCTGTTGAAAGATCTGCGAAAAGCGGACCTGACGGGGAAGGTGGTGGCGGTGCGGGCGGATTTGAACGTACCGACGGATGAGGCTGGAAAGGTGATGGACGGCGCCAGGATAATGGCGGCGCTGCCGACGCTGGAATATGTGGCGGGGGCGGGGGCGAAGGTGCTGGTGCTGGCGCATTTCAAACGGCCGCGGGGCGCGCCGGACCCGACGATGTCGCTGCGGACTCTGGCGGAAACAGTGGCGGAGCGGCTGGGAAGAAGGGTGGAGTTCGCGGAGGATTGCATCGGGGCGCCGGTGCGGGAGGCGCTGGAACGAATCGATTTCGGGGAGGTGGTGCTGGCGGAGAATGTGCGCTTTCACGCGGGGGAAACGGAGAACGACCCGGAGTTCGCGCGGGAGCTGGCGGCGGTGGCGGATGTTTTCATAAATGACGCTTTCGGCGCGGCGCATCGGGCACACGCCTCGGTGGTGGGACTGGCGAAGCTGCTGCCGGCGTATCCGGGTTTCCTGCTGCGGAACGAGATCGAGACGCTGACGACGCGGCTGCAAGACCCGAAACGGCCGCTGGTGGCGGTGGTGGGGGGGGCGAAGATCTCGACGAAACTGGGGGTACTGCGGAATCTGCTGGACAAGGTGGACACGCTGCTGCTGGGCGGGGGGATGGCGAACACGTTTCTGTCGGCGCAGGGGAATGACATGGGGCGCTCGCTGGTGGAAACGAATCTGGAAGGGGAGGCGCGGGAGATCATGGAGCAGGCAAAGGTGAAGGGGGTGCAGTTCGTACTGCCGGCGGACGGGGTGATGGGGTCGGACCTGTCGGAGCATCCGCTGGTGGAGATTCATGGAGCGAGGGAGGTTCCGCACGGCTGGTCGATGCTGGATATCGGGCCGACGAGCGTAGGGTTCTTTTCGCAGTTTTTGGATACGGCCGGGACGATTGTGTGGAACGGGCCGATGGGAATGGCGGAGAGGCCGGCGTTCGCGGAGGGAACGCGGGGAATCGCGCTGACGGTGAGCAATTCGCCGGCGTTTACGATCGTGGGGGG
>CAUYYU010000305.1:0-3131 GCA_963577415.1 Chloroflexota bacterium | reverse complement strand
AATCGAGGGCCACAGTATCGGTCATCGGGGCCTCCCTACGCTCATCCGGAGCGCCGCGGACGAGTGGGAATTGTACCGTTCCGGGAAGGTGTCCGCTGCGCGGCGGTGATACGGGATGGAGTCGGACGGCTGACGCAACGAAGCCGGTCCGGGAACGGACCGGCTTCGTGAAAGATCGTTTCGACCGGGACTACATCCCCATGCCGCCCATGCCTGGCATACCGCCCATGCCACCCATGCCACCCATTTCGGGCGGGCCACCCATACCGGGTAAGCCGCCCATTCCGCCCATGTCTGGCATTCCCATGCCGCCCCCGGCCATCTGTTGTTCGGGCGGGAGCGCGGCGGGAGTCACGCTGATGTCGGCGATAAGCACCTCGGTGGTTATGATCATCCCGGCGGCGCTCACAGCGTTGACTAGGGCCTCGATGGTTACGCTGGCGGCGTCCACGACTCCCAACTCGTACAGATCGCCGTAGACGTCATTTCGGGCGTCGTATCCAAACCACGGCTCGTCGGCCTCGCGAACTCGGGAGGCGACTATGGCCGATACCACGCCAGAATTCTCCGCGATCTGCCGCAAAGGCCCTTCGAGGGAGACCTTGATCAAATGCGCGCCGGTGCGCTCATCACCTTCGTAGTCATCGAGATCGATGGCGTCCGCCGCTCGCAGTAGGGCGACTCCGCCGCCGGGGACGATTCCATCGCGGATAGCGGCCTTGGTGGTGGAAACGCCGTCTTCGGCCCGCGCCTTGCGCTCGCGCTGCTCGATTTCGGTCACGGCCCCGATCTCGATGATGCCGACGCCGCCGGTGAGCCGGGCCAGGCGCTCTTCGAGTTTCTCGCGTTCCCAATCGGTGTCGGTGAGATCGAGCTGGCCGCGAACGGTGTCGCAGCGAGCCTCTACGGCGGCGTCGTGGCCACCGCCCTCAAGGACGACGGAGGCCTCCCGGTTTACGGTGACCCGGGAGCAGCTGCCGAGGTTTTCCACCGGCACATTGTCCCAGGTGACACCGGTTTCATCCGCCACGACCTGGGCGCCGGTTAGGGCGGCGACGTCCTGCAGGACGTCCTTCATGCGCTCGCCAAATGACGGTGCCTTGATGGCGACGGTGTTCAGTACGCCGCGAAGTTTATTGAGTACCACGAGGGCCAGGGCGTCGCCGGTCAAGTCTAGGGCGACGATGAACAGATTGCGTACCCCGGCGGCCATGACCTTCTCCATGAACGGAAGAAAGTCATTAGCGCTGCTGATTCGCTTATCAGTCAGCAAGATCGCGGGTTCCTCAAGAACGCCTTCCATACGCTCGGTGTTGGTGACGAAATAAGGTGAGAGCCAGCCTTTGTCGAGCTGCATACCTTCCACAAACCTGGAAGCAAGTGGAACGGCGGTGCGGCTGTCATCGACTAAGACCATGCCGTCGTTGCCGACGCGATCCATGATGTCGGCGATCGTGGCGCCGATATCCTCATCGTTGGCGGCGATGGTGGCGACTTGTCGAACGTCGCTCGAATCGGCAATTGGCCGGGCCAGTTCCCGAATGTGCTTGACGGCGGCGCTCGCGGCGCGGTCCATACCTCGCTTCAGGAACATGGGATTGGCGCCGGCGGCGATGTTGCGCAGACCCTCGTTGGCGATGGATCGCGTGAGGACAACCGCGGTGGTGGTCCCGTCGCCGACATTATTCCCGGTCCGCTTGGCGGCCTCCTTGACGATCTGCAGGCCCACGTTCTCGTAGGGGTTCTCGTAACTCTCGGCGAACTGATCGGCTATGAGATCACCATCGTTGGTGACCCGGGGGGAGCCGAAGCGCCCGAACATGACGTTGCGCCCGTGTGGCCCCAGGGTGCCGCCGATTATGTCGCCGATGAGTTCGACGCCGCCGGACAGGGCCGCGCGGGTGTCGTCGTCGAAGACGATCCCTCTATTTGGCATTTAGGTGGCTTTCCTTAGTGAAGCGGAACGGCTAGTTCTTGATAACCGCCAGAACGTCTTTCTCGCTGATGATCAGGTATTCGGTGTCGTTGTACTTGACTTCTGTCCCTGCGTACTTGGCGAAAAGCACCGTCTGACCCTTCTTGATCTCGATCTCTTGGCGCTCGCCGTTGTCCAGGACACGTCCCGGTCCGGTGGATATTACTTCGCCCTCCATCGGCTTTTCTCTGGCTGTGTCGGGCAGGACCAGTCCGGAACTCGTCACTTCGTCGCGAGCCTGAGGCTCCACGACCAATCGGTCTCCAAGGGGCACAATCGTCGTCACTATTCAACTCCTCCAACGAAGGGATCAATCCCCCTAGTTGTCTTGGTTTTTTGGGGGTACTGCCAGCGGGCTTCTCGCACCGCGACTGTGAATAATACCGATGCCGCACCCTTCGTCGCAAGGGTCAACCGAATTCCACGCGTCTCCTAGCAGCGATGGGTGTGGGGATTTGGCGTCCCAGCAGGAGCCGGTGAGGCTCCTGCTGGGACGTATTCGGAAGATCACGCCGTTAAGCCGGACGCGGCCAGAGCCGAAAATATTGATGATGAGTAACGCACTCCCCAATCTATGATGCGCAGCGGCATCCCCGACATCGCCGCTCGAATCCGGCAGATCAGTAGCCGGATCAATGTGGTAAGCCGTGTTCCGAATCGCGAGAGGACATCGGCCGCGAGTCAACTGGCGGTGAACGTGAACGCCGGAGCGGTGAGCACGGCCCCGGCGCGGTCTGACTTCAGGGCCATTCTGGAGACTCAGTTGGCGCAGGGCATTCTGGGATCGCTGAAGGGTTCCGACTCTGACACCGCCAGCGCAGACCTCTTCTCCGGCGTGTTTGGCGGAGCATTCGGCGGTGATGATGGCGGTCTCGAATCCAGCCTGATAGGTCTTCTGCCTAGGCTGGATGGAAGCGGGAGTGTGGCGGTGCTGCCGTACGGGGCCAGCTTTAAGTACAACCCATTTAGGGATCTGGAAGTGACATCTAAGTTTGGCCCGCGTGAATTCGGCGGCGTCACCGAGGATCACAAAGGCCTCGACCTGGCGCTGTCGGTGGGCACGCCTCTGCCGGCGATAGGTGCGGGGCGGATAACCGAAGTGGGAGAGGATGGAGTATTTGGAAGGTACGTGACCTATCAGCTGGATTCGGGCGAG
>CAUYYU010000304.1:0-3141 GCA_963577415.1 Chloroflexota bacterium | reverse complement strand
CTGCAATGACGATGGTGCTCAGATTCAAGTTGGCGGTCGCACCTCCGGTGGACTGCGCGTCGCTACTCAGGCTGACCGTGCTCCCGATCAGGACGTCGTCGACGTGCCACCCGGTACTCGAGACGCTGGTATCCGAAGCCATTCGGAAACGAATCTGGACCGATTGCCCCGCCAGGGAACTCAGGTCAGCCAGGGTTTGGATATAGCCGGTGCTGGATCCCTCATAGGCCTGACGACCGGAGATGGGATTAGAAAACGATGACGAAATCGTACCGGTGTAGTTGTTCTGGCTGATCATTGTCCCCAGATCTATCCAACTCACACCGCCATTGATTGAATACTCAGCCACTCCGCCGTCGTAAGTCGCCTCGGTGATGTAGTTGTGCCAAAACTGAAGCTCGGTTCCCACTGAGACCGCCACGGGATTCGCCATCGCGAGATATTGATCCGAGACCGCCGAGGGGTCCGAAGCGAACCAGGAATGCTCGGCAACCGGCGGACCCGCCGGGCAGGTGACTCCTGCCAATTGAGGCTGGACGACGGCGAGGCCCTCGATGGCGTTGATGGCGACCGCCCCGCTCGCGAAAAACGGGAATACATTCCAAGCGCCATTGAACTGCGGCCCATCACTGCTCGGGTAAACATCGAAGTAGCCGACTTCGCACAGGTCGGCCGCCGCCAAGTCCTCGATCTTGAGGATCCGAAGCCCCCCCTGATAGTTCGCCTGGTAGACCAGATCCCCAACGATGTACTGGTTGTGATCGATTGCGGTAATACCCGACAAGTGGCTGCCTACGAGGACTGGATTTGCCGGGTCGAGCATGTCCCAGACATAGGTCTTCGTGTTGTGCCCGAAGTTCTGCTCATCCAGTTCGTCGTCCACCAGGAAATACCGGTGATCGGGAGTGAGCACCCCCTGGTGGGTATAGCCCGAACCGGCGTAGGTCGAGCGTGAGACCTGGACGGGCGCCGCCTTGTTGGTCACGTCCACCACCGTCAAGGTGTCCTCGTTCGAGGCGAAGCAGAGTTCTTTCCCGCTGAAAGCCAGGCTGGGCCCGGCATAGTTTACGCACTCGACGTCGTGGGTATAGCCGTCGGCGCTGAAGCATCCCGCTGTGGTGGGTACCAGAGGGTTGGATAGGTCGATCATGTGAAGGCCACCGCTACAGACACTGGTTCCCACCGCGTAGGCAAACCCAGAACTCTCGTTGATCCAGAGGTTGTGCGCGTTGGAGAAGGCCGAGTAATGCGCTGTCGCTGTGAAAGTGGCGGGCACAACCGGGACACTCCGCAGTTGCGTCAGGTCGAAGACCTGCATGCCGTGCCCCGCGGCTTCGCTCACGATGAATGCGTAGTTGCCGTAGACCTTTACATCGCGCCAGTCACTGTTGACGGTCTGTGTCGGCAAATTGCCAAGGTAGACGGGGACCGCAGGGTTGCTGATGTCGATGAATGACGTCCCCGTGCTTCGTCCCATGATGATGTACTCGGCGCCGTCGAGCGGATCGGTCCAGCCCCATCCGTCGGAACCCGCACCGCCCCCAATGCTCGCCATGGGGAGATACGCATGAAGATCGACGTTCTCACAGCCGTAAATATCCGCGGCTCCGCCTGCACAAACTGCTGCCTTAGCGGCCCTGGGAGGGATATCCTGTGTAATCTTGTGCGGATTCGCCGTGCTCAGGATCCAATCCGCGGTGCCCGCCCCATGGTTGGCGATCCATGCGGCTGCTCCCGATTCCATGTCGTCGGAGAAGAGAATTGACGTCCCGCCTCCGGCATCGATCAGCACTTCAAAAGTTCGCTCGACCTGAACCCCCATCGCAAGGCTCACCACTGGCCAAGTGACCGTCCCGGCGCTTTCGACACCGAGATCACTGGCTGAGGCGGCGACATAGGTACTGCCCGTGGGCACAGTCGCGCTCAGAACGATGCCGGTCAACGTAGCCGCCGAGGAATTACTCGCGGTCAGGGTATAGGTGGCCAGCTGTCCAGCTACCGCCGGGTCGGGAGAGATCGCGTAAACGAGTCCAAGGCCCGAAGGCGGAACGCATTCTGCGCCGTTCAAGATCCCTCTGTCACAAAAAGCCTGACGGATGGCCGCTTCGTTGATGCCCCCGTTCAGGTTGGCGTCCGCCTGAATGACTTCGTTGGCGGCGTCGTTCATGCTTGCGTTGCACGGGACATTGAAATGGCTTTCCAAGACCATTTGATCGGTGGCGGTGCCTCCGGCCGCGGTACGCAAATTCCAAAGGGCAGCCGACCAGATTTCGCCGTCTGCGTGGACCCCACCGGTCAGATTGGCGGGGTGGGTCTTGGTTCCGTCAACTCGGCGAAGGCACGGGGGCGAACTCGAACTGTAGGAGCTGGCATCCCAGTCGGCGACGCATGCCGCATTGGCTGATTGGTAGGCGGCGTTCCCCTCGTCGTGATAAAAACTGGCCGCGAGGTAGTCGCCGAAGCCCTCCCCCATGGCTCCCATCTCGCCGCCGCCCCAGCAGGAATTCTGGTCGTGTTGCACTGCGTGGCCATATTCGTGTGCGACTACGTCGGCATCTTCGCCGTCATCCACCCCTCCATCGCCAAAATGGACGGCATTATCGCCCGTGGAGTAAAAGGAATTATCCGCTGTATCCCAGTGAGCATGGGCGAGGGTCGGGAAGTCTCGGATGCCATTGACGGCCCCGGTGTCGTCGTCGAAGCCCAGGCTGTGGAAGTAGCGCTGGATCGAGTCGATGGAGTGGTAGATGGTGACTTGCTCGAACCGATCGTCCGACCGGTCGTAGTTGTAGACCCGGGTCACTTCAACGGCGTCGGCCACCGCCAGACCACCGGCCAAGCTCACCAGATCGACATATTCCCCTTTGAGGGTACCCACGCCCGCGTCAAGGCCCAAGAGCGTGACGGCCACTCGCCCGTTGTCCAGCGCGGTTGACGTACTGTCGCCGATGTCGGTGAGCCCGAGATCTCCGGAGGCTTGCATCGGGTTCGGGGCGTACACCAAACCGGATCCGGTATCGAATGCGATGCGGTTCTCCTGAAAGAGAAGTTTGCCCGATGTCGCCCCAACCAGGCTCAGGAAATCACCCAAAGGCGCATCCGAAAAGACCACCAGTTTCCACGCCAGGGCGGCCGTACCAT
>CAUYYU010000303.1:0-3144 GCA_963577415.1 Chloroflexota bacterium | reverse complement strand
TCGCCAGGGTTTCGTCGATCAGAAGGCGGTCGCCGTCTAACCGGTAACCCCGCTCCAGCTCGAGGTCGGCCACCGCGGTTCCATCGGCCGCCGCCAGGACCGTGTCGACCCGTACGCCGTCAGCCAGGGCCTCGACCTGGCAGTCGCGAGCGTGCCGGCTGTGGCTGACCGGGGTGACAGCGGCGGCTGATTCGGTGAGGAAATCGGAAGCCAGCGCGCGGAGGGAATCGAAAGGTCTTCCGGACTTGAGCCGGGTGCGGGCCGCATAGAGGCGAAAGCGAAGATCGCGGCCGGGTCGATTTTGCTGAAGGTAGCCGTCGAGATTCGAGCGGATATTCGAGCCGGCGGGAACGTACCAGCCGGGAACCCGGCGGTCGGGCAGGGTCCAGCGCTCGACCAGATTCCGCCAGCCCGAAGACCGGCGGCCCAGGTAGGCGATTTCGCCGCCTCCGGCGCGGGCTCCGTAGAGCAGATTGCGCTCCCCGGTGGACACGGCCAGCAGGGCGCAGGCGGTGGACGTTTGCAGGCGCACGAGTCCGCCGTCGGTGAAGGCCCGGGTGGACTGCTCGGGGAGCTGGTGGGAGGGGGCGTGGCCGGGAGTCAGCCGCGCGAGCTCGGCGGCCCGGGCGATCCAGGCCACGTCTGCGGTGTGAAAGTGACGGCAGTTGAAACCCTGCGGCCCGGACGGGACGCCCCGGAAGGCACCGTCATCACCCTGCGTTTCCAGCAGCCGGCCGAGGAGATTGGCCAGCACATCGCTGGCGGAGTCGGGATCGGCGAGCGCGGCGATGACGTAGAGGTCGTAGGGATGGCTTCCGGCTTCCAGCGGCCCCTGCCAGAACCAGGGCTTGGAGTCCAGGAGAAGCGGTTTGAACCCTTCGGGAGATATGGCGGCAAGCAGGAAATTGAGGCCTCGCTCGAAATTAGCGGCGAAGGCGTCGGGCTCGTCGCAAAAGATGCGGGCGTGATGGGCGAAGGCGAGATGGCGGGAATGGTAATAAACGGTCGCGCCGCCGGCGCCGGGATGCAGACCGTGCTCGGACGCGGTGGGGTGATAGGGAAAAGAACCGTCAGGATGCTGGTCGGCGAACGATTCGTCCAGCGAACGCATCACCGCTCCCTTCCAGGCGGCGTTGCCGGTCAGCCGATAGGCGGAGGCGAGCCCCATGGCGCCCCAGAGCCGCTGGTTAGTGACCTCCTTGGTGACCGAGGCGTCGACCAGATAGGTGTCGCAGTTGCGGGTGATGCTGGCCTCCAGGCGGCGGCGGAGATCGTCGTCTACCAGATCGGAAAACTGGAGCAGGAATGTGGCCAGAGCGTCAGTGCAATCGCCGCTGTCGATGACGTTCGTGGACATGTTGTTGGGATCGAGCCGCCCCGGATGGTAAATCCAGGCGCCATGCTCGGGGTCGGGAGCCAGGCGGGCGTCGGTGGTCAGAGCACGAATGCGGGCCCGCTGGAAATATTCGACGTCCCCGGTGATGGCGTGGAGGGCCGCGTCGATCACGATGGAGCGGGCGGACCGGCCCGTGTGATCGATGCGATGCTCCGGGCAGACCAGGCGTCCGTCGGGAGCGAGGGCGCGATGGCTGTAGTCGGATACACCGATCAGGGCGCGCTGTACCTCGGGGAGCAGGCTTCCGGTGAAGGGCCGGGACGAGACGGTTTCGGTCATCTCAGGTGCGCTCCCCGACCTTTTCCGCCGGCACGCCGGCGACGATGGTGTACGCCTCCACGTCCCGCGTGACCACCGAACGCACGGCGACCACCGCCCCGTCGCCGATGGTGATGCCCGGCAGGATGACGACATCGCTGTAGATCATCACGTCCGACCCGATGACCACGGGCGCGGTGTTGACCGGGGACTCCAGCACCGGGACCTCCCGGGAATCGGTCTGGTGAGTGTGGGTGTAGATGCTGCACGCGCGCCCGATGTGGGTGCCGTTGCCGATGGTGATGTCCGACGAACAATCCAGGTGGCAGTCGGAAAGAATCTGGGAGCCTGCGCCGATGGACAGAGTAACCTCGCCAGCAACTTCGCCGTCGCACCCGATGCGTACGTCACGCTTGACTTCGGCGCCATCGGCGAAGTTCAGACGCACGCCGCGGGGGTGGTAAAAGCGGGGATGCAGGACGACGTCGTCGCTCAATTCCACGTTGGGCTGGAGCGACACCAGGAGACGGCGGAGCGCGACGATCTGACGTTGATAAGTCGGAATCTGCTCGATGTCCGGAAGCTGGAGTACCAGGCGGGCGAGCAGGCGCAGGAGCGGGAAGTTCATAAGACCTTGCTTTCGTTTTCGAAGGCGGCGCCGCCGGGGGCATGGCCCCGAATCACAGACTGGAGGACGTCGATCAGGCGATCGGCAAAGCCCTCGAGACCGTGCACACGTTCTACCTTGTCCATCAGATCGGCGGCGATGCGTTTCCGAGCGTCGTCGTCATCGAGAAGGCCGGCGAGGCGCGTGGCCAGGACCGAGGGGTCGTCACCGTCGAAAAGCAGATTAGCCGCATGGTCGCCTAACAGATAGGCGAAGGAGGGATTGTTGGTGACCACCGGAACGCCGGCGGCAAGCGATTCAAGCGCACTCTTGTCGAGCGCCGGGACGGCGCGGCAGGAGACGGTGAGGGTGGAACGGGCGTAGAGAGCAGGCATGTCGGCGCCGGAAACGCCACCCAGAAACGTGACCCTCGATCCGAGATCGAGGCGCTCCACGTCGCGCTTGAGTCCGACGAGGTAGTCGTGATCGACCGGATAGAAAGGCTCGCCGGCGATTTCAACGACTGGTCGCGAGGGGTGATCACGGAGGGCCGGATCGGCCAGCGCGTGGATGAGGAGTTCGACCTGCTTGAGCGGAGTGAGGCGAGCGGCCAGCGCGATCAGGGGAGGGTCGTCGGGAGAGAGGGACGAGCCGCGCAGACGAGAGCTGTCGATACCGTGGCCGAGCACAACGGGAATGGAATCGGGAACCGGATAGCTGTCGGCCGAGGCGGTGAGGGGTAGATCGATGAGGCGGTGGGCGAGGCGAAGCGCCCGGGTGAGCCCGTGGCTGGTGTACCAGAGGGCCAGCGGCCGGCGTCCCAGTTTGCAGAACAGCCAGGCCAGCAGCGCGTAGGACGGGACCATGTGCGTAAATACAACGT
>CAUYYU010000302.1:0-3148 GCA_963577415.1 Chloroflexota bacterium | reverse complement strand
TCCGGCCGATCTACGAACCCGACTTCATTCCGGCTGCACAGGCCGACCTGGGACCTTCCGAGATGGTCATGGCTGTGGAAATTAACGGAGAAGCGCGCGCCTATCCCATCTCCGTTCTCAACTCCCGGGAGATCGTCAACGACGTGGTCGGTGGTACGCCCATTCTCGTCACCTGGTGATCACTCTGCTATTCCGGTCTCGTGCACGACCGCAACGTTGACGACAGAACCCTGACGTTCGGTAACCAGGGCGCTCTGTATATGTCCAACATGACCTGGTGGGACCATGAGACCGGCAGCATCTGGGTGCAGCTCACCGGACGCGCCGAGCGCGGCGAACTTGTCGGCGCGACCCTGGAGCAACTGCCGGCCTACACCGGCCATGGAGCACCTGGCTCGCCTCCCATCCAGACACCCTGCTGCTCGACGAATCCAGTGGCTTTTTCTTCCGGGAAGTTCCGCACGACAGGTTTGTAATCGGCATAACCTTGGGCGACGACTCATCGGCGTACTACTTCCCGGACGCCGCCGCCGCGGGGGCCCTCAACGATTCCGTGGGTTCCACCCCGGTACTCACCTTACGTGCGCGCGGACACCCGGGACATCAAGACCTTCTCGCGGGTCGTTGACGGTGAGACCCTCATGTTTTCCGTCGTAAACGATCTTCTCGTGGATGATCTGACCGGCAGCACCTGGTTCCCAGAGAACGGGCTCGCGCTAGACGGTGAGATGCAGGGCGGGTTCCTGACAGCGATCCCCTACACCCCGGCGTTCGATTGGTCGTGGCGCGACTTCTATCCGGCCGCCAGGTTTTTCCCCGAGTACCGCGGACGCTAGCTCCGCTCGAGGAGCATGTTTGCCCACCGCTCCGCTATCTGTTCCACCCCTTCGACCGTTTCTTCTGATTCCAGGTCTGCGCCGCCTCGCAAAGCGCCGCTCGCCACATCCCAGAATCCTTGGAAACCGAACGCCGCAAACGCTGGCGGCGTGGCTTCGCGTCGGGCCAGAGGAAGAGCCACGGCATCCGCTCCCCGCTGCCGCAACAAGCTGTTCAGATCAGCCAGCAAATCGTCCTCCGTCTGATCGAGAACGACCCCAAACGCCGCCGTGCCGGCACCGATCTCACGGGCTTGATAGACGTCGGTGAGAGTGGACAGTGCAACCTGACCCGGCGCGACCTC
This sequence comes from Chloroflexota bacterium, assembly GCA_963577415.1. Taxonomy (GTDB): domain Bacteria; phylum Chloroflexota; class UBA11872; order UBA11872; family VXNJ01; genus JASLPR01. The sequence goes on along the minus strand of CAUYYU010000302.1, from coordinate 1,968 downwards.
CTCGCCCGCCACCTCCGTGCCGTACGTCAGAAAGCAGTTGTCATACCTGAGAGCCAGCACCCGGGTGATAAGGCCGTGCGGTCCCATTGCGATACCGATCGTCGGCACCGTAGACCGTTCAAACAATCGCAGCACCGCCAGCGAATCCTCCGGGCTCCGCGCCATCCCGACGATCTTCACTGTCCCCATACCTGACGCGGTCAGATCCTGATGAGTTCGATCCAGGTCGGGGGGCATTCGCTCGAAATTGTGATGCGATACCACTACCCGGTGCCGGTGCGATTCCGGCACGAACCGGACGGCGTCTAGTTCGATGTCGATGTATTCGGCGCCAAGGTCCAGCGCCTGCAGCAACACCGCCACCCGCCGCGTTTCGTCCCCTTCGTAGCTCCCACCCTCGCGGACCGGACGGTTGGTCACCACCAGCGGCAGCGGCCGTTTGGTCACCAGGGTCTTGAGGTCGTAGTCATCCATCAGGTCGAGACGCAACTCGATGATGTCGGCCCGCGCGTGCAGGGCTTCATAACTGGCCAAGGCCGCGTTCGTATCCCTCGGCCCCAGCGCTACGCCAAGCATTCGCCGACGTCCGCTGTGCGAGTTCTGATTCACCGTCGCCATCCGTGTAATGTATCCGCGCGAAGATTACGCAACAGGTCCGGCCGGGCCTAACGCCCGGGCGCCAGGCAAATTGGAGACTGCTTTTGGCCAGAATGATCGGATTCTCTTCGACGCTCAAGTACAGCCTCGACGAGCTCCGCGAATTGCTTGCGACCAACGGCCACGAACTCCTGGAGGGATCCGATTACAGCGGTGTTCCCACCGAGGATGATGTCTCCGAAATGCTGGCCGATCTTTTGCCCGATGCCGACGCCATCCTGCTTGGCGGCGCCCTCTTCACCGCAAGTCACCTGGCCGCCGCCCCCAATCTTAAGGTCGTTTCCCGCGCCGGTGTCGGCTACGACGCTGTTGACCTCGAAGCGACGGCCGCCGCCGGGGTTCCGGTCACGATCACGATTCACGCCAATTTCGAAACCGTCGCCGATTTCGCCATTACCATGATGCTCGCCCTCACCCGCCGGTTGATTCCCAATCACGCCGACCTCAGCTCCGGCACCTGGACCCGCACGGTCGGCAATGACTTCTTCGGCCAGACTATCGGAATCGCCGGCCTCGGACGAATAGGCCGGGCGGTGGCTGTCCGGGCAAGGGGATTCGGCATGCCGGTAATCGCCCACGAGCTGTATCCGGACGAAAAGTTCGTCGCCGAGCACGACATTCGCCTAGTCGACCTGGACACGCTCTGTCGCGAGGCCGATTTCATTTCCCTGCACATGCCCGGCACGCCGGAGACCCGGCATTGCATAAACGCCGAGCGGCTGGCTCTCATGAAGCCCACCGCCTATCTGGTCAACACCGCCCGCGGCATCTTGATCGATGAGCCCGCTCTGCTTCACGCTCTGACCAATGGGGTCATCGCCGGCGCGGGCCTCGATGTGTTCGATGTCGAGCCGATCTCCGAATCTCCTTTCTTCGGCCTGCCCAACACCATCGTCACTCCCCACATCGCCGGGATCAGCGATGAGGCCAACCGGCGGATGATCCTCGATTGCGCCAGGAACGCGATGGCGGTTATTTCTGGCGACTGGCCCCGAGACATCGTCGTCAACGGCGTCTATTCAGACTAGGAGCCGACCGCAGGTGATTCTCGCATTCGATTTGGATGGCGTGATCTACGCTGGCGGCGATCTAATTCCCGGCGCGGCCGAGGCGGTCACGCTCGCCCGACGTTTCGGCCACCGAATTTATTTCATCAGCAATAACGTTCAGCTCAGCTCCGTCGAACTGGCGGGTCGCCTGCAGACTCTCGGCGTCGACGTTGATCCGGCCGAGGTAGTCTGCGCGACCGAAGTTACCGCCGACGTCGTCGACGCCCTGCAGCCGCGCCCTAATCGCGTTCTCGTGCTCGGC
>CAUYYU010000301.1:0-3154 GCA_963577415.1 Chloroflexota bacterium | reverse complement strand
TCCGCAGGCTTGTCGGTAGAGGATCGTCGGGCGTTCAGCGCAGTGATCGATGCCTACAACCGGTCGAATGGCATGAACCTGATAGCTCTCAATGCGCTCGTTGGCGAGCCATCGGGACAAGCGTCTGACTACGCCCTGACATCGCCGGATCCCTGGCCGGAACTACGGCCGCTCCTGGAGAAGGAGGAGATCGAAGCGGGAACCTGGGCGCTGCTCGAACGGGTCAAGCTTCTTGGGGCGACCAACGACAACCCGTCTATCGCAACGCTGTGGCGGCACCTCGCGCACTGGCCTGGTCTGCTTTCACTCGTGATCGAGTCGTATGAACCGATGCAGGAGAAAGGAGCGATTGCCGGGGCGATAGAAGGAGTGATGGAAAGTGTGCTCGTGGCGGCGGCGGGCATCTCCCACTTCAAACCATCCACCGCTGACATACCAGACGAAGCGTGGCAGATGGTTGTGCACTATTCCGCCGGGGTCAGTCGGATGGTGACGCTCGGGCACGGCGTGGCCCAGTGGATCAAGGCTGTAGAGTAGCCCTTCTTGGGTGACCTAGAAGGGCGTGGGATCGGCCCGGTTCCGTGCCCATCAGATACTCAGCAACCCACTCGAAGCCCAAAGTAGTTGCCCGCACGATGGTAAGGCTCGCCGATCTGCCGCCAGAAATGGCGGCCAATCTTCTGGAACTCCCGATTCAAGATTACGGACCGGCGCCCTGGTTTCCGGCCCCAGAATTGAAGCACGCTCGTATAGCGATCATTTCGACCGCGGGTCTACACCGCGCAGACGACCAGAAATTCGCAGGCGGATCTGCCGAATACCGGTTGCTGCCGGGCGACCTTGATTACGCAGACCTCACGATGAGCCACGTCAGCGTTAATTTTGACCGGAGCGGATTCCAGCAAGACCCCAACCTCGTGTTCCCGCTGGAACTGTTGAGGGAGTTGGAGGCCAACGGCGAGATCGGCGCCGTCGCGGGGTGGCACTACTCGTTCATGGGCGCGACCGACCCGACGCGCATGAACGAGACGGCGTCCCAGGTCGCCAGGCTTCTGAAAGAGGACGGCGTAACGGCTGCGATCCTGATACCCGTCTGACCGAATTGCACGCGCGCCGTTGGCGGGCTACAGCATCACATCGAAGCCGAAGGTGTACCCACGGCCGGGATCAGCCTGGTCCGTGAACACACGGAGAAGATCAACCCCTCACGAACACTCTGGGTGCCGTTTGAGCTCGGGCGACCTCTCGGCGCACCCAACGAACCAGAGTTCCAGATGGACGTCCTGCGGTCGCTCCTCGGGCTGTTCGCCCGGGAGTCCGGGCCGATAATTGAAGACTACCCAAACGACTCGCCGGTGACGCCTGAAAGCGACGTCGCATGGAGTTGCGTACTGCCGCTTCCGACGCTTGAAAACGCATCTACGCCTGCTGAAGCTCTCACGCAATCGCTGCTCCAGGAAGTCGGCTTGCTTGCTCCCTGGTATACGGAATCGGTACGTCGGATGGGGCGTTCCAGTTTCGGCCTCAGCGGACTTGGCGCGGACTCGATGCCGGAAATGGCGACGTACCTGGCCGGGATGGCGTCCGGAGAGAACCCCGAGCCTCCGGATGGGTTGGACGACCCCATGCCTCAAGCGATCCGGTTCATGGCCGACGACGTCAAGGCGTACTACATGGAAGCGGCCAATGAGCAACCGGGAGCTTCAACGCCCGGGGGCATACGAATGTGGACCTGGTTCTTCCACGAGACCCGGATGGGACAGGTGCTTTACGACCTCCGAGATCGGTTCGCCGCCGAGCACGCAGAAAAGACGGCCGCCAACGGCGGAACACCCCCGTCCGGGCCGCCGCCGCTAAACCCTATTTCGCGGCGGTTCGAAAAACGACCGGAGGCGATGGCGCACTAGTCGGATCGGTCCCGGCCCCTATTCCTGAACCGGACCAGACTTACTCGTGCACGCCGAGGAAGTATTCGCCGATTTTTGGATCGTCGAGGATGTCGGCCGCGTTACCGGTATGGACCACTTTGCCGCCGGAGAAGATGTACCCGCGATCGGACCGGGCGAGCGATAGGCGGGCGTTCTGCTCAACGAGAAGCACCGTCATCCCTTCTTCCCGGAGCGAATCTATGCAGCCCATGATCTGCTGCTGATATTTAGGCGAAAGCGCGGCCGTCGGCTCGTCCAGCAGCAGGAAAGACGGGTTCGAGATCAGCGCTCGTGATATCGCCAGCATCTGTCGCTCGCCGCCGGAGAGGGTGGCGGCGAGATCGCCGATCCGTGGCTCAAGATCCGGGAACGTCCAGCAGACTCGCTCGATGCCCACGGTCAACTTGCCGGACGACAGCCGAATCCCGCCCATCTGCATGTTCTCGCGGACCGTGAGAGACGGGAATACGTTATCGACCTGCGGCACGTATGCGATTCCCCGCGCCACCAGCCTGTCAGTACGCCATCCTGAAACGTCCGTATCGTCATGCATGACCTTGCCGTCGTACTGCCTCGCAAGGCCAAACAGCGCCTTCAGGAAGGTCGACTTTCCGCAGCCATTTGGCCCGATGATCGTGACGAACTCGCCCCGGTCTACGTAAAGATCAATGCCGTGCAAGATCTGAACGGACCCGTAACCGGCCTCAAGCCCTGTCACATCAAGGACAGGGGCGCTGGTTTTGTCTGGGTTCGTGTTTGTCATGAGCTGCCCAGGTAGGCTTCGATCACGTCCTCGTTTTGCCTGACTTCGTCCGGGGTGCCCTCCATCAGGACATGTCCTGCATCGACGACAACAATTCTATCGACCCCGGTTCGTAGGATGAAATCCATGTTGTGTTCGATGACCAGCATCCCGACGTTACTCTCGGACGTCAGTGTGCGGAGATACTGAAAGATTCTCTCGGCAAGAGGACCTGCGACACCGGCTACTGGCTCATCCAGTAACAGGATGCGCGGCGAGCCCATAAGCGTCCGGCCGATATCTACGAGTTTGCTCTGACCGCCCGACAGCTCGCTCGCCAGGTTGTGCGCCATGTGAGCTATCTCAAGCGTGTCGAGTACCGAATATGCATCATCCAGGCGCTTTTTCTCGGCGCTCCGCGAGCCCGGCCGCAGCAATGACAGCAAAGCGTTGGGCGCGAACTGATGGCGAGGCGGTACCAGAA
>CAUYYU010000300.1:0-3160 GCA_963577415.1 Chloroflexota bacterium | reverse complement strand
CACAAATGGCGGCGAAAAGGAGTGTTTCAGCCCGGGCTGCGAAGGCGCGCATTGCGCCCGACAATGTCGACTTCCTGCGCGAGTCGTTCCGCCGTTCTTTGGTAGCGGAGAACAAATCCGACGCGACGGTGGAATCGTACATAAGAGCTGTGCGTCTTCTGAGCGAATTTCTGCGGGACGGGGGCATGCCGTCGGGAGTCGTCTCGATTCGTCGCGAGCATGTAGAAGCATTTGTGACGGATCAGATCAAGCGCCATTCGGGGTCAACCGCGAACACCAGGTACCGTGCCGTTCAGCAATTCTTCAAATGGCTCGAGGAAGAGGGTGAGATCGAACAAACCCCTGCGGCCGCCGCGTATGCCGGAAACGCTTCCCGCCATTCTCTCTGACGATCACATCAGACGGTTGCTCGGCGGAGAGCGGTGGGAGCACAACGATCTGGTCTTTCCTACAAGAAACGGCACGCCAGTCCGCGAGGCCCACGTCCTGGCTGAGTTCCACAAGGAGTTGAAAGAGGCCGGGTTGGCGCGGCGAAGAATGCACGATCTCAGGCACACGTTTGCTACCCAACTCTTTGCTCTCAACAAGCACCCGAGGGCGGTGCAAGACCTGCTGGGACACGCCCACGTGAATACTACGCTGGACATCTACACCGGGTCTGTGTCGGAAATCATGGCGGACGCAATTAGCGATCTTGATCGGACGATCAGGCTGGCCGACGACTTGGCTGGGTAGCCCTACGACACCCGGTCTTGGCAGCGGGTTGCTACATCTGTTGCTACATTTCGCGGTCGGATCGAGCCGACTGACCGCCATTCACAGGTTTGGAAAGGGCGCGGTCGGGCTCGTTGGTGCCGAGAGCCAGAATCGAACTGGCGACACATGGATTTTCAGTCCACTGCTCTACCGACTGAGCTATCTCGGCCAGGCCGACGGCGTTCGCGAATTACAGGCCTCGCTGTCGGCGCTGGTGGGCGATGCAGGACTTGAACCTGCGACCCCTACGGTGTAAACGTAGTGCTCTATCCAGCTGAGCTAATCGCCCCACGGCATCCCGAGAGTCTACCCGATCGCCCGAGGCACATTTATCGGATGCCGCGGATCGAACCAGAACCAGACAGTCGTAACGTCCGGGAGCCCTTACGGAGCGGTTGTGGTTTCCGCAAGTCCGAGGTCGAGGAACACCGGCAAGCCGGTACCCGGGCTGATGGGCACGTAGATGATGTTGCCGCCCTCCATGTTGGCCAGGCTCTCGATGTACTGGAATTTGAGGAATTCAGGTGTCAGGGTGGAGTTGATGAGTTGCTGCTTCTCCTGCTGGGCCCTGGCGTCGATGATCACCCGCTCGGCCTCAATCTTCTGTCGTTCCTTCCGGAACTCCTCCTCCTGGATGCGCTGTTCCTCGGCGAGTTTGTTCTCGATCTGCTGCCTCAGCTGCGAGGGCAGGGTGATGTCGCGCAGCAGAACCTGCTCGGCGACGATTCCGCGAGTTTCGAGGTCCCTTACGAGGTTGGACAGGATGAGATCGCCCACAGCTCCCCGCGCCACGGTGTAGAGGTCTTCGGCGGAAAACTGAGCGACGACGTCCCGGATGGCTCCACGGACGGCCGGCAAAAGCACAACAGCCTCGTACGCGGGGCCTAACTCTCGGAACACTTCAGGCGCGGTGGAGAAATCCAGGTGGTAGAAAATGGTGAGGTCCACGCCGACGGTCAGGCCTTCGGAGGTCAGCGTGTTCACCGTGCCACCCGCCAGAAAGCCGACGTCTTCGGAGGCGGAACTCATGGTGAGCTGCTGAGTACGCACATTCATGGTTTCCATGCTCGCCCAGGGAAGCTTAAAGAGCAGTCCGGAGGGACGGGGGCTTTTATCCACTTCTCCGAACACGTGGATAACCCCCACCTCGCCGGCGCCCACGATGCGAATGCTGAAGAGTGCTGCCAGCGCGAAGCAGGCCGCGATGACTACTAAGACCCCGACGACCGCAGAGCCGGTGCGCGATTGTGCCATTCAGATTTCTCCTGTGAGGCGACCGGTCACGTTATTCGGATTCCGGTGCTGCCAAAAGATGCTTAAGGGTTACGTTACGTCCGAACGTAGATAGTACCATTTCCACTCCAGATTACGGAGTACTTCCGGGATGGCGTCGCTATAATCCCATTCCCATGAGGGTCGATCTCCTCTCAGCGCAATGGCCGCGTCGCCCCCTCAGGGGCGAATCTGGCCCGATCTCATGGGAGTTTTCGTTGCAGGCACCTACACAACAGGGACATCTGGGGATATCGAGACGTCGCCTGCTGGCGGTCTCGGCGGGAACGGCGCTCTCTGCGCTGCTGGTTGCGTGCGGCGGACAGCCGGAGCCGGAGCCGGCGCCGGAGGCAGTGCCGGCAGTTCCTGAGCCGCCGCCCGCGACGAAGGCACCAGATGCACCAGAAACGGCTGCTGAGCCGGTCGCTGAGCCGGCTCGCCCGGCGGCTGCACCGGCAGCGCCGGTGGCCGTGGTGGAGACCCCGACGCAGGGCTTGCTATCCGGACTACGCCCACTGGAGGGATACGGTTTCCAGGCGCATCTATACAACCAGGACCGGGCGCTGGTTACGCGGTTGACGCGGGAGGCCGGGTTCAACTGGCTTAAGCAACAGATCTGGTGGAAGTTCACCGAGCCGGTGGAGAAGGGCGGCTTCGACTGGGCGGAGCTGGACAAGGTGGTGGGAGATGTCTCGGCGGCGGGTCTGAATCTGCTCCTCAGTATTGTCCAGGCGCCCGGCTGGGCGCTGGAAGGCAGGGAGCACGGTCCGCCGGCGAACCCGGCCGATTTCAAGGATTTCATGGCGGCGCTGGCCAATCGTTACTTCGGCCGGGTCCAGGCTTATGAAATCTGGAACGAGACGAACTTCGCTCGTGAATGGGGAGTCCTAGACGACGGCGCTTATCGCGCCTACGGCGAGCTGCTGAAGGCCGGCTATGAGGGGGTCAAGGGTGTAGACCCGGAAGCGACAGTTGTATTTGGCGCGCCAGCGCCGACCGGGGTTGCCGATCCCAATATCGCAATGGACGACGCGGTGTATCTGGAGAAGGTCTACGAGGCTATGCCGGAGATCGGCGATTACTACGATGCCATGGGGGCGCACCCGCCGGGATTCAACAACGCTCCGGACCA
>CAUYYU010000299.1:0-3163 GCA_963577415.1 Chloroflexota bacterium | reverse complement strand
CATCTATTCCACTTCCGGAAACAGACCTAACCCGCTCGATCAAGGCGTATTGTGTCGCGTGCAAGTCCTGGGCGGATACGCCCGCATCCTTCCTTTGGGGCGACTTGGGGGCGGAATCGACTCGACAATGCGAATCCAGGATTCGAGTTGCGTTAGCGTGCTACGCACCTACTAACGATATCTTACCGTTGCGACGGGATTGGAGCGCCTTAATCGAAATGGAACATGAATTCGCCCCCAAGAAGACCCTAACGCCCCACCTTTTAGCTCTCTCTCATACGCGAAAAATTGTTGAGCGGATATCGATGAAGGGATTTGGGGATTCGTGATGAAAACCGCGGTTCGCGGACGTTTCAGTTCCAATGACTGTTAAAGCCCTTTTGTGGATTCGCCGCCCTGTTTCGGGACGCAATTCTGCGCCAAATCTATAGACGGCCGATCCGTCAAGGTTTTGCTCCTACGTTTGTGTAAGGCAGCGAGAAGGTTGCGGTCGGCATCAATCGCTCAACTGTACACAATGGGCCGTGCATTACAATTGAGAGCCCCACTGTGACGAAAATACTGGTGACGGGCACATCGCATTGTTCGCGGGCGATTCGCATGAGGGAGAGGTGCCCATCGTGCAGGTACCCCATGGTCGGGACAAAACCAATCCTCTTCCCCTCGCGCTTCAGTGCCAGCGCGGGGCGGATTGCATTTCTACAGGTTTGTCGATGATTTGCATGCGCTCGCACTTTTCGTGCTGCGCGCACGAATGTCACCCCTAAAGTGAGCATTCGGGTCGGACCTCGCCAAGTGAATGCATGCCTTGAGATCAAGTTGCTGTCCTTTGGATTGAGATTTGGATGCCGGCAACTCGAACGCCCGCATCATCTCCGCTTCCACAACGCGGTGGAGTCGCGCACCGCCAACTCGGGGGAGATATTGACCACCCGTCCCGGCCGCATGCGCCCCTCCAGGGTGTCGATGAGCACCTCGGCGGCGGCAAGACCCAACTCGGCGGTGGGCTGGTGCACCGTGCTCAGGGACGGATGCATCATCTGCGCTGGCCAGATGTCGTCGTACCCCACGACGGCCACGTCCCGTCCCGGCTCCAGGCCGGCCTCGTACAGCGCCCGGTAAACGCCCATGGCACGAAGATCCAGGTTGGTGATGACGGCGTCGGGGGGCGATGAACTCGCCGCCAGCTTGTCGCGCATGGCTTCGTAGGCCCACTGCTGGAGTTCCACCGGCCCGCTCACCTCAGGAGCACCCGGCGCCCGCTGGTTCAACACCGTCGGCGCCGGCAAGCCCTCCCCGCAGGCATAATCCAGCACCGCCTGGAATCGTCCCCGCCGGGAGCGGTTGCTATCGGCGGTGGTGCTGGCCATGAGCCACACCGCGCGTGCGCCCAAGCCATAGACATGTTCGGCTGCCAGCCGGCCCCCGCGGGCATCATCGACGAGAATGCTGGAGAGGCCTGCACCCTCGAGGTGTCGCCCAATGGCCACCGCCCGCACCCCTTCGCGCTGCAGGCGGCCCAGGTCCCGCCGCGTCACCTTGTCGGCCACGGTCGAGATCAACACCACCGCCGAGATCCCGTGGCGACCGATGATCTTCTCGTCGAACACCGGCTTCCGCGGTATGCCTGGCGAGGCGCTGACCATCGTCCAGTAGCCCTGCCGAGCGGCCTCCTGCATCAAGCTTTCGGCGATGGCGCCGGCGTTGAGGTCCTGGAGCGTATCTACGTACACCATCACCAACTGGGACGTGCTGCGGCGAAGCTGGGACCCGAAAAAATTGGGCCTGTATCCCAGTTCTTGGGCGGCCTCGCGAATCCGCCCGAGGGTGGCGTTGGTGAACGACTGGGCCTTGGGGTGACCGCCCAGGGCGAGGCTCGCCGCCGCCCGGGACACCTGGGCCCGCTCGGCCACGTCTTGGAGAGTAGGGCTTTCCAGTTCCTTCGTCACCTTGTTAAGGCACGGGTCGCACAACGATGCGACGCTGTTGCCCGACCACACGCAAATGGCTTACCGGGAGGATGGGTGGCAGGTGAAGAACTGCGTACGGTACGGGCGTCCTTCAACCTGCCGCCTTTCGCTTATTTCCAACCACGTCGCAACAACGCTGTCCCGATGAATCCCAACGCCAGAAGGAGAGCGGAGGCGGGCTCGGGAATCGGATTGTAGTCGATGATCAACTGCGGACGGTCAGCCACCGTGGCATGATCACCGCTACGGAACTGGGCGGCACTCTTGGCATTAGCCCCGCTGAGGTCGGGCGGTATCAAGATCATCCCGGCGTTGTTGGCCTGGTTGCCCGACCACTCATCTACCAGGTCGTTCAGTGTCAGGCTCGTGGGCGCGCTCAGGACCCACGTGAGTATATCGCCGCCGGAGGCGCCGCCGTCCGCGTGATCTCTCCATGTGTATGAGTACATGGAACCGGCGAGGTAATCGGTGCCCGCCGTACCGGCGCCCGCGCTGCCCGCCCACGCCGTTGCACCCTGGGCCAAGCTTTGATAGCTGGACTCGCCCGGCGCGGCATTTTGCCCGGTTGACGTGCCCTCGATCCAGGCGGAGTTGGCCGGCGTGAGGGCGTAGAGTTCCGCCGTGGCCTCAGCGATGTTGCCACGCATATCGTCCTCATCGCTGGTTAACACCATAGTGATCGAGTTAATGGAGGCGTATTGGCCCGCCAGGGCGGACACGTCCCATCGCCATATCGGCCGGTTATCATTCGTCACGTTGCCGGACCGAGGGTTGCCGAGGTTCTGGTAATGGAGGCCACCGTTATTATTGTTCTCGTCACCGGCTATTTTCTGCAAAAAATTGTCCTGGCCGGCCGAGTAGCCGCTTACGCCGTTCTGGAATGTCATGACATCCGCAGAGGCCACCGTTGCCGAAACCAGAACCACTGCCGCCACCATTCCACTTGTCATAGACTTCTTCATTCTCTCTCCTCCTGCATTGCATTAAACGAGCGTGTCCGGCAAATCCATCTCCACAACGATCGGCCATAGACACGACACTCTACACTACTTGGGTTATTTGTTTACCAGAATTTAGCACCCTGTCAACCCCCGGATGGCTTTCTTCTGTGGGGAGGACCCTCCCGGGATGGCTGATCAGCATCTTTTCGCGCAGTTTTCCCACTTTTCTGCAGCGCCATTCCACGCTCATCA
>CAUYYU010000298.1:0-3165 GCA_963577415.1 Chloroflexota bacterium | reverse complement strand
TGACCCGCGATTCAAGGGGGATGCCGAGCGCGCCCTGAATGCCGAGCTCCTGATCGAAATGCTTGACGAAATTTTCGCCACCCGCACCCGGGCCGAGTGGGGCGAAGTCTTCGACGCCGAGGAGAATCTGTGGTGGGCCCCGGTGCAGACCGTGCAGGAAGTGCTCCAGGACCCCCAGGCTCACGCGGCCGGGGGCTTTGTCGAAGTACCCGACGGGGAGGGGACGACCCTGCTCCCCGCCACCCCTGTTGATTTTGGCGGTCAGCCGTGCGCCCAGCGAAACATGGCGCCGGAACACGGCGCCGATGGCGACGCGATTCTCGCCGAACTCGGACGGGACCCGGAGGCCATCGAAGCGTTGCGCAAGGCGGGCGTGGTGGGTTAGTGCGGCCCTGCATACAGGAGCTACACACAGGAGCTACACACAGGGGCTACATACAGGGGCTACACACAGGAGCTACCCGCCAGCAAAAGCTACCAGCGCAAATAGAGTTGGGCGGAAACGACGTGGAGTTGGTAGTTGTCGCCCACGTAGAAATCGTAGTCGAAACCGACCAGGGGAACTTGGTTGATGCGCATCAGGTAACCGGTTCCCACGTAGAAATGATCGGGATCCGCTTGGGCGCCGGTGGTCACGAAAGGCGAAGCTCCGGGTACGGCGTAAAAGCGTGCGACAACGGGACGCGCGAGATCGCCGAAATCGTGGGTCCAGCCCGCCCGCACCTCGGGTTCGATGCCGAACTCGCCGTCCAAGGTGAAGAGTGTAGAAACCCGTATGCCCAGGGTGGTCTGCCAGGAATCGTAACTCGCTGAGTCGGCGGCCAGAGAAAGGTCGCCCGCGCCTGTTTCACGCAGGCTGTTCTGGCTGAGGTGGTTGTATTGAAGGCGGACCATGGGTCGGTAGGCGATCCGGGTGATGTCGCCCAGGCGCGCCCCGGCTTCGAGAAGAAAGCCTGCCTCTTGGCCCGATGACTGGGCGGTGGCGTGACGGTCGATGTCCTCGAACACAATGTGCCGGTCGGTCTCCAGGTCGGTGTGCGCGTAGCGGCCGGCGAGTCCGGCGTAGTAGCCCTGTTTTTCCCAGCTCCCATACACCGCAGCCTGGTAGGTATTGCCTTGAGCGGTCATGCCCCGGTTGCCTTCCAGGGAGTGCCGGGTGTAGCCGAAGCCCAGGCCGCCCCGGATGTTTTTCGAGCCGGGCAGGTTGGCATCGAAGCCGCCTGCGAATCCGCCGCTGTCCGCGCTGATATCCGAGGCGTTGATCTGCCCCGATTGGTCCGAGAAAAGACCCACGGCCTCGATCCATCCCCCCGCTGACGGGCCGGCTTGTCCGGCTGCCCCGGCGTCGCGAATCACGGGGCCGGTCTCGTACTCGTTGGCCGTGAAGCGCCGGGACAGGGCCTGGGCAAACGCGTAGGCATTGGCTTCCCGGGGATTCGTCATGGCGCCGAGGCTCTCGCCAGCCACCTCGTCGAGAATGTCCGGTACCTGGCTCGCGGGGAGCACGCTCAGGCTCGAGAGAATCGTCTGGGAGTCCGCTGAACCCGACCCCAAAACCTGCTGAAGAGCGGGCGCGGTGGCCTGCTGGTTCGGCGTCTCGGCAAAATCGCTCAAGGAATTGGCGTTTGGGGTGAGGGTGACGGTGAGTTGGGTTCCGCCGGATGCCAGGACCGGGGCCCCCACGTCGAGAAAGGCGAACTCCGGAGAGGTAAAGCCCAGGCCCTCGCTGCCCGCAACGATGGATGTGCCACTGAGTAGAACGTAGGGGACCGTTCCGCTGTAAAACCCGGGAAGGGGGGTCAAAGCGAGTTCCACCCCGTTGAGAAATATCTGTCCGTCGACGGCGAGGGTCGAGGACTGGCCTTGGTCGTCGAGAGTCACGTTGAGCTCCGAGCCCGCCTCGAGCCTGGCTGACCCGGCTTCCACAAGAAGTGCGCCGGTGACGCCCCCCAGGACGATCCGGCCGCGGCTGACCAGCCCTCCATGGATCGTCGTGCGGCCCGTCGATTGGGCGTTCTCGAGGGTGGCCCCGGCGGATACGGTCACGCTCGACGTGCCGGGCAGGTCGGTCGCCAGGCGTAACGTGCCGCCGCTGACTTCAGTGGCCCCCGTGTAGGAGTTCGGCGCGTTGAAGGTGAGGGTCCCGGTTCCAGTCTTGGTGACCTTGCCAGCGCCCGAGATGAAGCCGTCGAAGGTTTGGCTGCCGGCGAACGAGAATTCCGCGGTGGCGTCCAACGAACTCAGGTCAATGTTGCCCACCAGGCTTTGGGCATCGCCGCGCAAGGTGCCTTCGACGATCTCGGTATCGCCGGTATAGGTGCTGGCTCCGCCGAGGGTCAAAGTTCTGGGACCCTGCTTGACCAGTTTTCCAATGCCGCTGATATTCCCGGAGTGGATGCCGTCGCCGATGGTCGCGCTCTGGTCGAAGATCACTTGGCTGGAGCCGTTGCTGAGGGCGATGTCTCCGGGAATGCTGCCCGAGTTGCCAAACAGTTTTCCCGAGATGACATCGATGCCCCCTGAAAACGAATTGGTTCCCGTCAGGGTCAGGTCGGCGCTGCCGCCTTTTTCGAATTTTCCGCCGCCGGTGATATTGCCCGCATACTCGCCGGCCGCGGTCTGGACCAGTTGGAAGAGCGCTCCGGCCCCGATGGTGACATCGCTCGTGATGGTGTCCGAGTCGCCGTTGAGGGTGCCGTCGACGATCTCGGCCCCGCCGGTGACCGCAAGCAAGCCGCTGCCAAATTGCAGGATATGGTCGTCCAGCTTGATGACCTTGCCCTTGCCGGTGATCTCACCGGTGTAGAGATGCCTCGCGGTCTCGGTTTGATCTTCTAAGGCCAGCACTGCGTCCTCCTCCACCAGCACGTTGCCCTGGATCGAATCCCGGTGGCCCAGCAGATTGCCTTCCTTGATTTCGGTGCCCCCGCTGTAGGTGTTGACTCCCGAGAGCCGCAGGGTCGCTTCGCCTTCCTTGACGACGCTGCCCGCTCCCACGATGTTGTCGCGGATCACGTGGTCGGCGGAATACCGAAACCCCAGGGCTGCATCGGCATCGACCAGAAAACGCGCGGGCAATCGGTTGCCCTCGCTGTCCTCGGCCGTGCCCGCAATTTCGAGGTCCACCAGGGTGGCCTGGCCGGACTTGACGTGCAGGAGGGTGAA
>CAUYYU010000297.1:0-3171 GCA_963577415.1 Chloroflexota bacterium | reverse complement strand
GCAGCTTCTGCACCATCCCTTCCTTCAAAGGCCGCCAGATATCCAAGACCCCCGAGGCCATCCTGTCCGAACTCGACACCCTGGCCGGCCGCGGCGTCCGCGAAGCCGTCCTCATCGCCCAGGAGCTCGGCTCTTACGGCGTGGATTTACCCTCCGTCGACCTCGATCTGATCGGCCTTCTCCACGCCATCCAGGAAGCCCCCGGCCCCGACTGGATCCGCCTGATGTACCTCTACCCGTCCATGCTCACCTCCCGGCTGCTCGACGCCATGGCCGCCAGTCCACGCATCTGCAATTACATCGACGTTCCCATCCAGCACTCCGTCCCGGCCGTTCTCCGCCGCATGCGCCGCCCCACCGGCTCCGCCGACATCGCCGACCGCATTCAAAAGGCCCGCCAACACCATCCCGATTTCGCCTTTCGCACCACCCTCATCGTCGGCTTCCCCGGCGAGACCGACGACGATTTCACCGACCTCTGCGAATTCGTCGAATACGGCGCCTTCGACCATCTCGGCGTCTTCACCTACTCCCCCGAAGACGGCACCCCCGCCGCCTCCCTCCCGAACCAGGTCGATCCCGCTATCCGCAACAGGCGCTATGCCGCCATCATGGAAATCCAGCAGGGCGTCGCCCTTAGTCGGCGCCTCGCCCGCGTCGGCGCCGAGATCGAAGTCCTGGTGGAGGAGACTCTCCCCGGCCCCACCCTCGCCGGTCACCAGTCCATCGGCCGCGGCCGCGCCGAGGCTCCCGAGGTCGACGGCCGCGTCTTCCTCGACCTGCCTCTCCTTCCGGGCCAGATCGTGCGCGCCAGAGTGTCCGGCGCGGAGCCCTACGATCTCTTCGCCAACGTCACCGCCGCCCCCGACGGACCCCTCAAGCTGGCTTCCGAACCCGCTGTCACCACCGAGGTCCCGGCTTAGGGATACTCCCGCCGCGCCTGGCCTGTGCGCCGATCCCGCCTACGGATACTCCCGCCGCACCGGCGTGTTCCGCTCTACATCTCTTCCCCCCGACCGCGCCACCTCCAGCACCGGCCCGCCGACTGAGTCCACTAGCTGCACCGACATCCCCCCATCCACCGGCAGCGCCACTCCCGTCACGAACGCCGCATCGTCCGACACCAGAAACCGCACCGCCGCCGCGATGTCGTGCGGTCTCCCCACCCGCCGCAACGGATACATCGCTTCCGACACCGCCGCTCCCTCCGCGTCCGCTCGCCACGCCGTCTCCCGGCGCTTCGACATGATGAACCCTGGGCAGATCGCATTCACTCTGATGTTCTCCGGACCCAGGTCGATCGCCGCTTGCCGCGTCATCCCGATCACCGCGTGCTTGCAGGTGTCGTAAATCGCGTACCTTGCCGATGCCAGATATCCGTGCACTGACGCGATATTCACGATCGCCCCACCCCCCACCCGCCTCATCTCCGCAACCGCGTACTTTGTCCCCAGTGCCACCCCCCGCACATTCACCGCCAACGCGTCATCCCATCTCTCCACCGTCTCCTCCACCACCGATCCCCTCATCTCCACGATCGCCGCATTGTTCACCAAGATGTCCACCCGACCGAATTCCGCCGCCGTCGCCGCCACCATTCGCTCCAGTTGTTCCGGGTTGCCCACGTCCGTCTCCACGAACAGCGCCCGCCGCCCGTCCGCCCGTATCGCCGCCGCCACCGCTTCTCCCCGTTCTTTTTGTATATCCGCCACCGTGACCGCCGCCCCCTCCAGCGCCAATTCCCACGCCGTTGCGTAGCCAATCGCCTGCGCCGCCCCCGTCACCATCGCCACCTTTCCCTCCAGCCCCATTTGCGCACCTTTTTCTTTTTGCTCAATAGATCTCGCCGCAGACCCTACCAGCCACCCACCCCTCCCCACCCCACCCCACCGGTCCCGGCGCTAAACTCTCCGCACTCCAAACGCCTTCACCAAAAGTAGAACGGGAGCCGCCATGGGAACCCTCGACGGTCAGGTAGCTACCATCACCGGCGCCGGCACCGGCATTGGCGTCGGCATCGCCCGGCGCCTCGCCGCCGAAGGCGCCGCCGTGGTCATCTGCGCCTACAACAGCTTTGAAGGCTGCGAAAAGCTCGCCGACGAAATAACTACCGGCGGGGGCGCCGCCATCCCCCTCAAACTTGATTTCCGCCAGGCCGCCAACGCCCGCGCCATCGTGGATACCGCCATCTCCGAGCACGGCCGCCTCGACATCCTCGTCAACAACGCCGGCCACACCATGACTAAGCCCTTCCTGGATTGCACCGAGCAGGACTGGGACGACGTCTTCAACATCAACCTCAAGTCCATCTTCGTCACTTGCCTCGCCGCCATCCCCCACATGCAAGAGCGCGGGTACGGACGCATCATCAACATCAGCTCCGTCCACAGCCGCATCCACTATGAAAATCACGTCCTCTACGGCTCCACCAAGGGCGGCATCAACGAATTCACCCGCGCCCTGGTCACCGAACTCGCCGGCTCCGGAATCACCGCCAACGTCATCGCTCCCGGCGCCATCTACGTCGAGCGTTACGACAGCAGCGGCATCGATCAGAACCGCATGATTCGCTCCATTCCCAGCCGTCGCGTCGGTACCGTGGACGACATCGCCGGAGCCGCCTACTTCCTCGCGTCCCCTGACTCTGCCTACGTCAACGGCGAGGTCATATTCGTCGACGGCGGCCTTACCGCCGTCGGACCCGACCTCCACTGACCCCTTAGTCCCGCCCGGCCCGCTCCCCATCCCGCAACCACGCCGCATCTTTGGCGCTCATCTCCACCTCCGCCATCGCCATTCCTTCCCGGAATTCGTCGAAATTCCCCACCCAGAACGCCGCCAGCGCCTTGAAGTCCCGATTCAGCGCCCAGGCCAGCGCCACCTGCGTCGCCGACCACCCCCGCTCCTCGCCATATTCCCGCGCCCGCTCCAGCCGCGCCCAGTTTGCCTCCGCGTAGAACGCTCCCACCATGTCCTCCTGATCCCGCTTCTCCGGACTGTAACGCCCGCTGAAGAATCCGTGCGACAGCGCCGCCCACGACAGGTTCGCCACCTCACCCTCCCGCAGCCACCCCACCCATTCCCCATCTACGCTCCGACAGCCCGGCCACAGCGGCGTCCCCATTTCCGCCAGCCCCGCGTAGTTGCTCACCAGCGAAAACCCGGTCTTCC
>CAUYYU010000296.1:0-3187 GCA_963577415.1 Chloroflexota bacterium | reverse complement strand
CGAATTGTGGTGGGGGGGCGGTCGACGCACTTTTGTCCGCGGTGTCAGCCGGAGTCGGGGGTGGATTCGGGGTCGTAAGGGGGGACGCGGAAGGTGCGCTCTTGGCGATAGGTGACCTGGCCGGGGCCGGCACCGCGGATGGGACGGACGTTTTTGCGGGCGGTGACGTCGACTTCGACGTGGCGGTCGGCGGCGGCGCGGCTGTAGAAGGCGGCGATTCCGGCGGCGGCGGTGAGGATGGGGTCGGGGACGATCTTGCCGGCGAGACGCAGGATGACGTGGGCGCCGGGAATCCCGCGAGCGTGTAGCCAGAGATCGTCGGGAAGGGCGCGGCGGAAGGTGATGGCGTGGTTCTGGGTGGCGTTGCGACCCACGAGCACGGTGAAGCCGTCGAGGTCGAATTCGCGGGGGCCGGGGGGGGGGCGGCGGAGCGGCGGCGACGGCGAGATCTCTTTGCCGGGACGGCGTCGGTGGTGGTTTTCGCCAGGACTTCCTCGATGGCGCGGAGCTCGGGGTCGGTGGCGGCGAGGGTGAGGTCGAGCTCGGTTTGCTCGATAAATTCCAGGTCGAGCTCGACTTTGCGGAGCCGGAGCGGGGTGCGCTCGGCCGCGGTGCGGGCGCTCTTGTAACTCTTGAAATAGGCCCCGGCGTTCTGGACGGGGGTGAGGCGGGGGTTGAGGGCGATGGCGATGGAGTTGAGTTCGATTTCGCTGGCGCCGGGGGGGATTTCGGTCTGGTGGGCGAGGAGGAGCTCGCCGCTCTCCCGGAGGAGATCGGCTTCGCGGCCCTGATCGGCCGAGCGGTGGAGGGCGACGAGTTTGGCCCCGGCGCGCCGGCGGGCTTCGGCGAGGCGCCGCCGGAGGGCCCGGCGGAGGTCGGAATCGGCGACGAGTGTGGGAGCGCCGGAGGCAGAGACGAATTCGGTGATGGCGACGGAGATGGAGGGGCGCATTTCGCGGTCGGCGTAGTGAGTGAGCTCGTAGGGAGCGTAGGCGGCGGGAAGACCGTCGACGAAGGCGATCCAGGCCTCTGGAGGGCCGGATTCGACGGCGGCGACGATGTCCTGGAGGGCGGCGAGGGGCGGGTCCCAGTCGGCGACCTCGGCGGCGGGGTGGAGGGGAGGGAGGCCGGCGCGATGGACGCATTCGCGGGCGAGGAGGGGGCTGACTCCGGCGGCGGCGTCGAGCAGGATTCGCCAGGCGGGATCGGTGGGTTTAGCGGTGGCCAGTAATTGAAGGTCGGTGGGATTTAGCGCCGAAGGAGGCGGGCGCTCGACGGGCCGGGGGCTTACGTAGTCGAGATGGGGAACGATCTGGCGGTAGCGGCTCATGCCGGGACCGACGCGGCGGTAGGAGTCCATGATGCGGTCGGCGGAGTCGATGAGGATGAGATTGCTCTGGCGGCCGATGGTCTCGAGGATGAGGGTGACGGAGCCGGTCTCGTCGGAATCGGAAAGGTGGTAGGAGAACTCGAAGGTGAGGATGCGCTCCAGGGGAGGCTGGTAAATGCGGGTGAGGCGGCTGCCGCGGACATATTTGCGCAGGAGCAGCAGGAGCGGGGAGGCGCCGCCGACGCCACGTTTGAGTTTGGATTCGACGAGATGGGCGCGGGCGCGGCCGGGCGCGGCGCAGAGAAGGAGCTGGTGGGCGACGCCGTTGGCGTAGATTTCGAGTCCGAGGGAACTCTGGTCGGGGAGGACGGTTCGCTGGACGCGGCCGTCGAGGAGGGCGGTGGTGAGCTGACGTCTCACGGCGAGGGCCGTGAGGGAGTCGAAGTTCATTGTTCCCGGGTCGGACCGGCCATTCGTGCGCGAATCCCATCCTCGGAGGCGGCGCCTTCGACTCCGGGACCCTCGACGAGGAGGGAGGCGGCGGCGCTGGCGAAGCGGCAGGCGTCGACGGCGGAGCCGGTGCGGCGATATTCGACGAGGAAAGCGCCGCAGAAGCCGTCGCCGGCGCCGGTGGGATCAATTTCGTTGGCGGGGTAGGTGGGGACGTGGGTGATGGAGCCGGCGGTGTGGACTTCGGCTCCGCGAACGCCCCGGGTGACGATGGCGAGTTTGGCGGCGTCGAGGTAGCGCCGGCACTCTTCGTCGGAATTGGGATCGTCCTCGCTGAAGATGAGGACGTCGGCGCGGCCGAGGACGGTCTCGTAACCTACCCACTCTTTCGGCTGGATGAGGCCGTCGGGGAGGCGCCTGCGGAGCCAGCCCTGGGGGGTGACGCCGACGAGGGAGTCGGAGCCGAGGTGGTGGACGAGGTCGGGGGAGATTTCGCCGGTGAGGGGGCCGAGGTGGACGATGGGAGCGGCGAGCCAGGGCTCGGGGATGTCGTGGACGGTGAGGGGGTCGGCGAGGGCGAGGCAGTACTGGACGCGGCCCTCGGGCGTGTAGATGTTGTGGTAGATGGTGGATTCGGCGGATTCGACCCAGCGGAAGTCGGTGTCGGGGAGCTGCCGGGTGGCGATGGCGCGACCTTCGGCGTCGGCGGAGGAGACGACTCCGAGGGAGACGTCGAGGGCGCGGACGACGGCGCCGGCGAAGGAGACGGTGCCGCCGAGGAGATAACCGTCATCGACTTTGTCTCTGATGATGTGGCCGAGGATCACATAGCCGGGCGTGGCGGGGTCCGCCATGGGATCGATGGGTTAGACGGCGGGACCGATGACGACGCGGCGTTCGCGGCCTTCACCGATGCTGTAGGTGCGGATGTCGTCAGATTCGGCGAGGGACATGTGGATCATGCGGCGCTCGTGGGCGGGCATGGCCTCGAGGGTGACGGGCTCGTCGTTTTCGCGGACCTCCTCTGCGATTTCGAGGGCGAACTCGCGCAATTCTTCTTCGCGGCGCTGGCGGTAGCCGTCGACGTCGATGATGACGCGGACGCGGCTGCGGGCCATGCGTCCGAGCATGGAATTGACGAGGAAGCCGAAGGCGCGGAGGGTATCGCCGTTGGGTCCGATGAGGGGGTCGAGGGCTTCGGAATCGCCAACGACGTTGAAGGAGATGAGGTCGCCGTCGGTGCGCTCGACGCTGGCGTCGAAGCCCATGCGCTCGACGAGGCCCTGAATGATGTCGTGGGCGACTTCGGCGACGTCTTCGACGTCGATTTCGGCTTCGGGTGGGTCTTCGGTGGGATCGGCGGGAGCGTCAGCGGGACGGTCGTCGGCCGGTGAGTCCGCGGGGGGA
>CAUYYU010000295.1:0-3194 GCA_963577415.1 Chloroflexota bacterium | reverse complement strand
CCTCGGAGGTCACACGCGTTGCTACGTTGAAGTTGGGACGTGACACCAGCGACCGTGTCTTCCCGGAGAGTGGTAGCACAACGTCTTTCCATTCGGCTTCGCATCACGGCGAAACGCCGTCGGGAATTGAGGAATTTGCCAAGATCAACCGATACCACGTCAGTATGGTCGCCTACTTTGCGAACAAGCTGAAGACCATATCGGACGGGGATGGCAACCTGTTGGATAACTCGTTGATCCTCTACGGCAGCGGTATGGGCAACTCCAACGTGCACGGCCACAGGCGGGTCCCGTTCCTGCTGACGGGGCACGCAGCCGGATCGATTCAGGGAAACATGCACGTGCGGGCGAAGGAAGAAACGCCTCAGGGCAACGGGCTGCTGACCGTGATGCACAAGCTCGGTGTCGAAGTCGACAGCGTCGGAGACAGCACGGGGACCCTCACGATCTAGGCGAAGGTAACCAGGATATGCTCGAATCAAGAGTTGAAAGAAGGGGAAACAATGTTTGGTAAAACTTTGAGCCTCGGATTGTCGGTCGTCTTGCTGCTGGTTGGCGTCGTCGGCGTGGCTGCTGCCCAAGATGTCCGTCTGCCGGATGCGGCGATGAAGGGCGATCTGGAAGCAGTTCGCTCTCTGCTGGCCGAAGACATCGACGTCAATCTGGCGCATGGTGACGGCAATACGGCCCTCCATTGGGCGACGTATCGGCGTAATGCTGAGATGGTTCGCGCCCTGATCAACGCGGGTGCAGACAGCTCAGCCCGGACCCGGATTGGGGAGATGACGCCGCTGTTCATGGCGTCGAAAGTCGGCGATGCCGAAATCATGAGCCTTTTGTTGGAGGCCGGAGCGGACGCGACTCTTCGAAGTACCACTGGGACGACCCCGCTTATGCTGGCGGCCGGCTCCGGAAAGGTCGCGGCGGTCCAGCTGCTGCTCGAAAACGGCGCGGACGTGAATTCCCGCGACGTTACCAACGGACAGACGGCTGCGATGTTCGCCGCGGCGCTCAATCGAGGCGCAGTGATCTCGATGCTCGCCGAGAACGGAGCCGACCTCGGAATCCTGTCGAAAGTCGCCCATGTCCAGCAGGGGCGAAGGGCTACAGTTGACGACGAATTGGACGAGCGAACCGTGCAGATGGGTGGCAACGCGGCGCTGCACTTTGCGGCGCGCGAAGGTGCTTTCGATGCGATCCGCGCATTGGTGGCGGCTGGTGCCGAGGTGAATCAAGTGAGCGAGAACGATGGCACGCCTCCGATCACCCAGGCGTTGATCACCGGTAATCTGGACATCGCGATGTTCCTGCTCGAATCCGGCGCCGACACGAACATTTCGAACGCCGACGGCCTGGCGCCGCTATACGCGACCCTGGACGCGCGGTTCGCCCAGCGCACCTGGTATCCACCGCCCAGCGTCACTCAGGAAGAGACGAATTATCTCGACTTGATGAAAGCGCTCCTGGCCAAGGGTGCAGACCCGAACGCCCGACTGACCGAGAGGCTCTGGTACCGGCAGTTTGGCAACAGCGGAAGCCCGGACCGCGCTGGCGCCACACCGTTCTGGCGCGCGACACAGGCCCACGACATGACCGCGATGAAGATGCTGTTGGATGCCGGTGGAGACCCGAACATCAACACATTGCTTGAATCGTCTGCGCTCATGGTTGCGTCCGGTATCCACTACTCCAACCAGGGGCTCAACTACGTTCCCGACCAGCGATTCGAGATCGTGAAGTTTCTGGTCGAGGAACTGGGCGCCGACGTCAATCATAAAGACGAGACCGGCCACACATCGCTGCACGGGGCGGCCTTGATCGGGAACCACGACATCGTCCGTTATCTCGTCGACAAGGGGGCTGACGTGACGGCACGGGCGAACACGATCAGCGGCAGTGGTGACGGTGGGGGTACGGCTCAAGAAGTGGACCCGGGCACCGGCGACACAGCGGCGGACATGGCGAACGGCTGGTCCATGAATGCTCCACAGTATCCGGAGACGGTTCAGCTCCTGATCAGCCTGGGTTCGCCGTTTGCCAACACCTGCTGGGCTTCGAACTGCGTCAACCCGACCATCTCGGACGAGAAGGTCAACGGCAAGAAGAACCAGTAAGTAGACGTTTGCGGAGACCGGATGAGGTCTTGATCCACAGGCAGAAAGGAGCCCGACTGCGGGCTCCTTTTGCTTGGCCGCTGTTTAGAGCCCTGGGGCTTCCTTCCAGGCACGACTGGAGGCGAAAAAGTCGGGCAACCCCGGAGGGGACATCATAATGGACAGGTTACCGAAGCACATCGGAATGCAGGGTCATGTACGGAGGAGGGACTTCATCGGGACAGGTCTCGCGCTCGCTGGCGCTGCAGCCCTCAGGCCGGTTTCGCCGTTGATTGCGGCCGGCGTGATGGAAGGTACGAAGGCGACATGGTTGAGCCACTACACCTACGTCGCTCCGGACCTGGCGAAGACCCGCGACTGGTACCACGAAGTGTTCGGCATGCAGATCGGGCGCCAGGATGAGCGTGAAGCGCACCTGTGGTACGGCGACGAGGGTGGTGACACGTTGATGATCGTCCGGCAGGCCGAGGCCGGTGAAAAGTCCCCGCGAGTCGAACGCTGCGGGTTCGTTCTGGACAACTGGGACGGCGATGCTGTCGGTGCCGAACTGAGGCGTCGCGGTCTTCGACCCCGACCCGACACCGATCTCGGTTTCTGGTTTAACGATCCGGATGGCAACGAGATCGGGGTTTTTTCGAGGGACCACGTCACTCGGCCCTCAGCGGCGCCCGAGGCCGCCCACCTGTGGGAGACGCTCAGCGCGAACCACATCGTCGTTACGTCAAATGACTACCGCAAGCTTGGCGTCTGGTACAGGGACCTGTTCGAATTGAGGGAGACCATCGACACCGGCAGGGACGTGTACCAGTGGTTCGGCGATTCGGTCTGGATTCCGACTGCGGTAGCCGAAGGCACACAGACATCGTTTGAACTGAAGACCCTCGACCATGTGGCCTACACGATTGCGGACTATGATTCTGGCGAGGTGGAAGCGGAACTCAGACGCCGGAAGTTGATCGAGCCCGAGGCCGACGTGACGGGCAGTCTCGGTATCAATTGTGTGGACATCAACGGGTTCAAGACCCAGGTTTGTGACAAGAATCTCGTACCCGACGCCGAAGGGCAGCGCGGGTAGTCCAG
>CAUYYU010000294.1:0-3201 GCA_963577415.1 Chloroflexota bacterium | reverse complement strand
TGCAGGTGGAATTCGTGAGCGTCAACCCGACGGGTCCGCTGACGGTCGGCCATGGCCGGGGGGCGGTGCTGGGGGATGTGCTGGCGCGAGTTCTGGGTGCGGTGGGTTACGACGTGCATCGCGAGTACTACGTGAACGATTCGGGCAACCAGGTACGGCTGCTGGGGGCGTCGATTTATTCGCATTATGCGGCCGAGTTCGATACGGAGGTGACGTTTCCGGCGGGTGGCTATCTGGGGGATTACGTGGTCGATTGGGCGCGGGAGATCGCGGCCGAGGAAGGCCGTCGCTACCTGGACCTGTCGGAAGAGGAGGCGGTGGCGGCGTTTACGGGAGCGGGCATGGAGCGGGCGCTGATTGTGATCCGTGAGCATCTGGGCGAAATCGGGATTGAATTCGAGAGCTGGTTCCACGAATCCGAGTTGCACGCCGCCGGGGCGATCGAGCGGGTTATCGAGCGTCTGAGAGGCGGCGGGTTCGTCTCGGAGCGGGAGGGCGCGGTGTGGTTCACCCACGGCGATGGCAGCGCCGACCAGGAGAACGTGCTGGTGAAGCGCACGGGCGAGCCGACCTACCTGACATCGGACATCGCGTATCACCGCAATAAGTTTGAGACCCGAAAAATGGATTGGGTCATTGACATCCTGGGCGCCGATCACCACGGTCACGCGCCGCGGATGCTGGCGGCGATGGACGCGCTGGGGATCGCACGAGAACGCCTGACCTACGTGATCTGCCAGATGGTGCATGTGGTGGTTGAAGGGGTGCCAGTGAAGCAGAGTAAGCGGGCGGGTGATTTTGAGTTGCTGTCCCAGCTGGTGGCGGATGTGGGGGCCGACGCCACCCGCTATCACATGCTCGCCCGGTCGGCGGACAGCCAGATGGATTTCGATGTGGACCTGGCGCGCTCTCAGACGGAGGAGAATCCGGTTCACAAGATCCGTTACGCGCATGCGCGGATCGCCAGCATCCTGCGAAACGCCGCCGAGCAGAAGATCGATTTCGCCGGGGCCGATCTGAGGCGACTGACCGAGCGGGAAGAGCTGGACCTGATCCGTACGATGCTGGATTTCCCGGAGATGCTGGCGAATGCCGCGGAGAGCCTGGAGCCGCATCACCTGCCGCATTTCGCGCTGGGGCTGGCGGGGCAGTTCAATTCCTATTACCACGTGCACCGGGTGATATCGGAGGACAAAGACAAGACGAGGGCCAGGTTGCAACTGGTATCGGCTGTGAAGCAGGTGTTCGGCAACGTGCTGGGGCTCATGGGTATATCGGCTCCGGAGCGGATGATTCGGGAGGAACAGCCGGCGGTCTGAGCAGGCCCGGGGACGGGCATGTTGCCGGCGGAGATTGACGGCGCTGCTGCTCTACGGCATGCGGATCGCCGGCGAGGCCCTGCAGCAGGTGGCGGGCACGCGTCTCCGCCGGGTGCTGGGCACCATGACCGGCAACCGCTTCAAGGGCGCGGCCCTGGGAGCGGGGGTGACGGTGTTGCTGGGGGCGGACCTGGGCACGACGGTCACGGTACAACTGATTTAGTTCCACATCGTCGACTGGGCGCCGTTGATGATCGCGATCGGGGTGGCGTTGATCCTGTCGGTGCGATCGGGCTCGGTCAGGCACGTCGGGCGGTCGATCTTTGGATTCGGGCTGGTGTTCCAGGGGATCGGGTTGCTGGTGGCCGGTTCGGCTTCGTGGGCGGAAAGCGATCTGTTCCAGGAATTCATCACCTCGATCGCGGACGCGCCGATCATCCTGCTGCTGGACGGGATAGCCTTCACGGCGGTGATCCAGAGCAGCGCGGCGACGATTGGGATAGTGATCGCGCTGGCGGCGAGCGCCGGCGCGAACGTGGATGCCCGCCGGGTGGTGGGGGCGCACATCCTTTTCAAAATCATCGCCGTGGCCATCTTCGTGCCGCTTACAGGGCCGTTCGCCGATCTGCTGGGTTTGGATGGGCGGCTCGATGCCCCGGCAGATGGCGAACGCGCACACGCTGTTCAACGTTGTGCTCATGCTGGCGCTGTTGCCGTTCGTGGCGCAGGTCGCCTGGCTGTTGCAGAAACTGTTGCCCGCGCCGGCGGCCGGGACGGAGAGCGACGGCGCGCGTTATCTGGATCCGGTGACGCTCTCGCCGCCGCTGCTGGCGTTGGGTCAGGCCACGCGTGAGGTGTTGCGGCTGGCGGATATCGTGCAGTCGATGTTGCGGGACTCGCGGATCGCGCTGGAGACGGACAACGAGCAGCTGGCCCGGGAGGTCAAGCGCCGCGATGACGAAGCGGATCGACTGGAGCGGGAAATCCGGTCGTTCCTCACCCAGATGTCGGAATCACGGCTGACTGACGAACTCACTCAGCGGCAGCTCGGCCTGCTCTACGCGGTGAATGATCTGGAGAGCATCGGCGACATCCTGGACAAGAACCTGATGGAATTGACGCTGAAAAAAATTCGCGGTCGGCACACGTTCTCGGATGGGGGCTGGCGGGAGATCGAGGAGTTTCACCGGCTGATCGAACATCTGCTCGAACGTGCGGTCTCGGCGCTGGCCGCGGGTGACGCGGAGCTGGCGGCCGAGGTGACAGAAGAGCACGACCAGATCGCCGACCGAGAACACGAGTTGCAGCTGGCGCACATTGGCAGACTGAACGAGGGCACGATGGAGACGATCGATACCAGCGACATTCACATGGACGTGGTGAGTAATCTCAGCCGGATCAGTTCGCACGCTCGAATGCTGGCCCAGGTGGTGAGGGGTGATTCACAGTAGGCGGTCGGGGCGGGCGTCAGGGATCCAGGCGTTCCAGGTTGAGGACCGGCACGTGCAGGCGGCCGCGGTCGCCGGAGCGCACGTCAAGATGGGGCGTGAGCAGGCCGGCGCCGGTGTGACGGGAAAGCGACTCATCCGGTAGCAGCGATACCTCGGAACCGAGGAATCGACCCGCTCCGACGCGCAGACGGACTTCGTCGTCATCATCGGCGGCGGCTTCATCCGGCTGGACCAACAAGATCTCGGCTCGTCCCGGCAGGGAGCTCCCGACGAGGCTGGCGGGACGGCCTTCGTGGGCTCGCAGGCGTCGCTGCAGTGCGGCGGGCATGGAGGCGTTGCCGATTCCTTCGGTGAGCAACAACGGGAACTCGCCCAGAATCTCGGCCAGGGCGGCGTGGGTGGGTGGGGAACCGGTGCGGGATTCGATTTCG
>CAUYYU010000293.1:0-3207 GCA_963577415.1 Chloroflexota bacterium | reverse complement strand
CATCCCGAAGGCCACATGGGTGAGGCGCTCATTTGGGATGCACCGGACATAACGCAACTTAGGGCAAGCGCGAAGGGTGAGCCATTCACAATAAACAGCAAGGGGGAGCTGCGCGGCTATCTTGCCCAGGACGGTAGCGAAGAGCCGGGTCTGATCGAAGCCCCCGTGGAAGGTGGGGTTTGGACTGGCATCACTGTCGTGCCCATCTCCGGTGAGATATTTGGCCTTCTGTGGGTTCCTGATGAAGGTGTTACCAAGCTCTACCAGTATCTAGAATTTGGATTCGGGGTTTCCCACGAGCAAGTTGGCCTGGAGTTTCGCGCTGACTTCGAGGGTCTCGACACCCCCCCAGGACGCTTTTCCGTCGACCGCAAAGAACAGTATTTTGTTGTCGTGCCGGAGACCAACCAGGTTCGGCGTTACGGGATCGATGGCGCCTTTCATCTTGAGTGGGGTGGCGAGGGCGCCGGCCCGGGCGAGTTCAGCGGCGCCACCGGCATCCAGGCCGGCGTGATCGGTATTTACGTTGCCGACACCGGCAACAACCGCATTCAAAAATTTGACGCCGAAGGTGGCTTTAGCGTCGAGTGGGGAGGTGGAGGCGTTTAGGCATCGTTGATCACATCTGCGCGCAAAGGGTTGCACGTCACTCGCTCCACCCAATAAATATCCGGCGCGGGAGAGCCGGACCCCACCCAGCCAGAAGGCGCTTTATCTCGCGCCGAGTTTGCACCACCGGTTAGTGTATTGCGGTGAACATACAATCAGCGGTAGCCTGGGCCAGAATACTGTGGCCAAGTCGGCTGATTCCTTAGTACGTAAAACTTTGCGAATCAAGGACATTTGTCAGGAGCCACCTCAAAAATGAGTCACGGGACTTCAGACAACGTGCTCAATTTCGCCCTTTCCGCAGGCGCGTCCGAACAAATTTCCCGGCTTGAGCCGGGCAACTTGGGCACCATCCTTTATGGTCTCGGCACTCTCGCCGGCGAGACCGGCGCCCGGACCATTTCCTTCAAAATCGTTCGGGACCAGACCGGCCGCCCGCAAGATCTCTTCTGCTCTCACGACGGCCACGCTCCCGACGACACAACCATACGGTCGCTTCTCGGCGCCGAGGACGTTCCCTCCGGCAGCCTCCACCTCTTCCCTGCCCTCACCGTATCCGACAAGATTGAGATCATGGCCCGGGCCGATGGGAGTTCCTTGGGCATCCAATGGGAGCCGCGGACCGCTCGCGTGACCGGGACGCCCGAGGAACCCGCCGCCGACCTGACCTCTGGCGACGCCGTCGTGATCGCCGTCCGCGGGCTTCGCTCCGACTTGCACGATGTCCACGTGGCTCGCGAATTACAGCGACTCCCAATTGGCGCCGATTTGACCGTTTTTGTCGACGATGACGCCGGCCGAGCCCGAGTCTCCGAGCGAACCTACTCCGGCTCTCTCCTTGTCGAAGGCTCTCTGCCATTCGTATGGAGAGAAGCCGGCCAAGAGCACCACGAGTCTGCCCCCTATCGCCTCAGTCTTCTCGATTCCGTACCCAAGGGTCGGGTGCGCGCCGCCGCGCCCGGCATCGATCTCATCACCAACCGTGCCGTCATCTATCGCGGTACCCTCGGACTGCCCGTGAGAACCACCAACCTCGGGCGGCTCACCGGCTGGTTTGAAGCCGGCGATTGGTTAAGCCACCAGCCCGGTTCGCTGCGACTGGCCACCCGCGGCGCCACCCGTGCCTTCCTCAAGGCCGCTCGCCAGCTCATCCTCAGCACCCTCGGCGATGTCGAAGTAGAAGGCCGCCGTGACCCCCGCTGGCTCGCCCGCCTTTCCAGCGACCTCACCCAACGCCTCTCCAAGGCCGTTCGGGAACGTCCCGATCTTGCTCCATTCGTCGAAATAAAAGACGTGACCGGCGAACGCTGGGACGTCCTGGACATTCCTTTCCGCTCTCGACCCGACGATCCCAACGACCAGCTTCGGCTTGGCCGTCCCGGCATCCGCGTCGATTTCAGCCTCGTCGACGGTCCCGACGACCCGCCGGCGCGCTGGGACCCCAGGCACCTCATCGTCCGCATCAACGCCCGTCATCGCAGCGCCCACGACACCCCGAAGCTCTTCCAGGCCTGGGCGTTGCAAGTCGCTTCCATGACTCTGGCTTCCCTGCGGCCCGGCGGACAGATGATTCGCGATGCTCACGCTGCCGGCACCGCTCTGGCCGGTCAGGCCTCTTCCGCGGCCGCCACCCCCGCCTCTACTCGCAGCCAGCGTGAACTGCGGAAGCGCAAGGAAGCCGAAACCCGCCTGGCCGAGGAAATCAAGATCGTCTGAGCGCCATCCATCCGGCGGGCGCGACCATCTTCAGAGCCAGCCCGACCGCGGCTAGCGCCCCTCCATCGCTGGCCGGAGCCTGTCGCCTTGCCTGTCCACCCTCCTTCCAACATCTCGCGCCAGCGCTCGTCACGGTCGCCAGAGCCATCGGACCCGGGTGACGCCCGCCCCGTGAACCCCCTAAACTTCACAACCGTCACGGTGGCACAAGTCCCTCCGTGCCGGCCCCATCATCATGAACGACCTATCCCTCTTCCCCACCGACACCAGCCGCGACAACGCCGGCCGTCTGGTTATTGGCGGATGCGACGTTTCCACACTGGCCGCCGAATTCGGCACGCCCTTGTACATCTACGATGAGACCACCTTGCGGCAAAACTGCCGCGCCTACATTCAACCTCTTCAAGCGCGCTACCCGAACGCCAGCGTCACCTACGCCGGCAAGGCCTATCTCGACCCCACCGTACTCAGCATCATCCGGGACGAGGGTCTCGGGCTCGATGCCGTCAGCGGCGGCGAGATTAGTCTGGCCCTCGCCGGTGGATTCCCGCCCGAGGACATCGTCTTTCACGGCAACAACAAGCTCCCCCACGAGATCGCCCTCGCCCTCGACGCCGGCATCGGTAAATTTGCCATCGACAGTCTTGACGATCTCCACACCCTTTCCTCCATAGCTGGCGAGAAAAACCTGGCCGCCCGCACAATCCTGCGTCTAACCCCCGGCATCTCCGCCCACACCCACGAATACATCCGCACCGGCATGCTCGATTCCAAATTTGGCATCCCCATTTCCACCGGCCAGGCCGAAGACGCCGTTCAGGCCTCCATGGCCGCCGAGGGCATCGAACTCGTCGGCTACCACGCCCACATCGGCTCACAGAT
>CAUYYU010000292.1:0-3223 GCA_963577415.1 Chloroflexota bacterium | reverse complement strand
GTATCTGCGAGTTCCGTCCTACTGTTCAGATGGTTACGAAGGGTCCATAGTCCAAGCGAAATAACAGGGGACATCACATGCCTCATTTAATCATTCACTTACCGTTGTTTTTCGAAAACGGGGAGTAACTATACAGGGGACCGGATCAGGCGGGTCTAACCTCGCACTATCACGATGGGTGCTTGACACCTATCTTGACACCTATGCCGATAAATGCCGCCCCAAGCAATCTCAGCCAATTACTCATGCTGAAGATCCTCATGATTTGACTCCCAAAAGGCCACCGCCCATTCCAACACGTCCCAAAATATCACCTGCTACGTCTGATCACCCCCATCCGTTACATGGCCCGGCGTTGCTGCACCCGTTGCTGCAAAAGGACCTTGAACTTAATCATGGTAGGCCGCATCACAGGTTCGCAGCACACTCGTCTACATGCGGTGGTGCCGAAGGTGGGACCATGCACCGAGGCGTCCAGCAGCATTCGCCAACGTTCGCCTACAGGGGAGAACGCCCCTTTGGATTCCAGTCAGAAGTGCTGACGGTTGCTACAGATCGCCGGGGTTGCTACACGCGTTGCTACACTTGCCAACCTACGCCAATCCCAAATATGTCGAGCCCCCTTCGCCTTTTATGGACAAGCAATTGAACAGCCACACAGTTTTTAACGCTTTTTCTTCGGTCGGCAGGCGTCTCGACCTTTAGACGATCGTAACGGCCCGGGAACGGCAGAATTCGTTGTACTTAGCCGGACTCGCCGATCGGGGCGCTAACCTGACCAGGATCGATGGATGCAGGCAGGTTGGAGGTGCGTACGAAGAGTGGCTAGCTGAGGCAGGGGGCCAGCGCTTTCATCAGCCGTGCTACCCGCACGTTGCCTCTCTCATGCCGAGCCGAGCCGGTCATGTTGTTCATCGTGTACGACCAGGCCACCTTGCGGTCTAGATCACAAAACGCCTGCGCTCCGCCCAAGCCGTCATGACCGAATATCCGCGGCGCCGGGCCAGAATCCTTGTAAAACGCCGGCGGCAACCCCATCCCCCCCGCCAGCTCGGGCGACATCAAGATGTAGCCCAGCGACCGCCTGTATAGCCGCTCGATCGTGCCGTCCATCTCGTAGACCTGCTCCGAGATCGCCGCCTCCAGCGTTTCCCGCCTTATCAAACGCACACCGTCCAGTTCCCCTCCGTTGGCCAGCGCCGCCATCACCCGCGCCAGCGAGCGGGCGTTGCCGTGGCCGTTACCCGCTGGAATCTCCGCCGACCGGGCCTCCGGCGTGTTGATGAAGCCAATGTCTGGTCCGTCCCAGACATCCGGCGGCACGAATGGCGCAACCCGCGCGTGATCAGACACCGGCAGACCGATCTGAAAATCGGCCCCCAGCGGCACCGCCACCTCTTCCCGAAAAAACGTCCCCAGCGTCCTACCATCGATCCGGCGGACCACTTCCCCGACCAGCGTGCCAAAGGTTAGCGCGTGATAGGCGAGTTGTGTTCCGGCGGGCCAGGCAGGACTGGCGTTAGCCAGATTGTTCACCGTCCAGTCCCAGTCAAATGTGTCGAGGCGGCCGGCGACGCCTTCGAAAACCGGCAGCCCGGCCTGATGACTCAGCGCATGCCGGACCAGAGTGCCCTCCTTTCCGTTCGCCGCGAACTCGGGCCAGTACCCGGCGATCGGTGCGTTCACATCCAGCTCGCCGCGATCCACCAGCATGTGAGCGCAAAGGGCCGTCATCGCCTTCGTGCACGACCACACATTCACAATCGTGTCCTCCTCCCACCGGCGCGTCCGCTCCGCATCCATGTGCCCGCCCCACAGGTCCACCACGTATTCACCCTCCACCGTCACCGCCACCGCCGCGCCCACTTCTTCCCCGCTCTCGAAATTCTCCGCGAACGCTTCCCGGACCGGTGCGAAGCGTGAATCACAGATGCCTTGGATGTCGGTGCCCATGTTTTCCCTTCCGTGGTGCCCTCGACGGCCGTCCTGGCGGGCGAACATAGCCTACCCGCTCACGGCCTAGCCCCAGTTCGTAGCTCAGCCGGTCCAGACGTCCAATAACCTGTTCCTGCCCGTGCCTGAATTCGTACGACCTGGCAATCGGCGCCAGCGCGAACTCACGCTCCCCGGCAAGTGGCTTCGGATCGATCACCAGCCAAGATTCACGTTCCGCCCGCAGCACGTTGTGGCCGTGCAGATCTTGGTGTATCAATACCTGCTCCCCCTGCGAATCCTACAGGGACTTCAGTGCATCGACCAACCCCTTCAGGAGCGATCATTCGTACGGCTCCTCGGCGCGCTCGTATGCCTATTTCAACTCCTCCAGCCAGCGGCTCACCTCACGCGCTAGCGGCTAGAAGGGTACCGACGCCGGCCTCTAGAGTCGTGGCAGCAACCCAACCATCACGTCGAGCGCGACGTCCGGCTCCTGTTTGGACAGGTGCGTTCCTGGATTGCAGTGTTCAATCAACAGCACACTAACGCCGCTGCCTCGTGGGTGCTCTCCCCGTGCGGGAATTGAACCTTCAGCACCACAGCCGTTGCGTCGGCCCGTATCGCCGATAACACCGACTCGTACGAGTCGTCATACGGATGACCAACGTGAAGCAACCATGGCTGCGAGCATTCCTCCACGAGCGCCGGAAGTCCGTGAAGCCAGGCCTGCCGGGATTCGCTTCTGCAAAGCCAATCCAATGCGGAAGGAATCACTATGCTCATTCACCACCGAATTTCATGGCCTCGTGAATCTGGATACGCCGGAGCATCCAGACCGAGACCGGGAGCGTGATGACGACAACGACGCCGAAGATAGCGACCACCCGGGCGATATCGCGCCAGCCCATTTCGACGATGAATGGAGGGGTACTGGCGAACTGATCGACGCTGAGCTGGAGGAAGGGGATGAACAGGGTGCCGGCGAGGATCCCCAATACAGTACCGACGGCAGTGCCGAGAAAGATGAGGAAGCCGTTTTCCAGGATAAAGAGGGAGATCATCTGGCGGGTGGAGAGGCCCATGGCGCGGAGGATGCCGAATTCCTGGAGGCGGCGGCGGAAGGAGAGGAACGAATAGGTGAGACAGCCAAGCAGAGTTAGGGCCATGGAGATCAGGAAGCCGACCGTGAGGATGCCGAAGGTGCCGATCTGGGTGGCGTCGTTGCGGATTTTGAGGAGTTCTCCGGTGAAGTCCATGGCGCTGACAACGTATATGTCAAGATCGCGGA
>CAUYYU010000291.1:0-3237 GCA_963577415.1 Chloroflexota bacterium | reverse complement strand
CGCGGTAAACGACTCCACCAGCACCGCTGCCGCCAGTCCGACCCCCAGCAGTCCTACCATCCGCGGACGGCCCGGAAAGCGTCGCGCCACCATCGCCACCGCGATCGCGGCCAGCAGCGCCAGCGCCATGTTCCCGAGCACCGCGAATCTGGCCACCACCCGCACCGCCCTGAACATCGAGAAATTGTCGAAGAGAAACAGGTACGGCAATTCGACGTCCGTCACCGTCTCCTCCACCTTCCAGTGCGGTCCAAGCGTGAGCGCGACCGACCCCACCAACATCGTCAGGGCCCCGACCGCATACCGTCCGAATCGCTCCCTCCGCACCAGCGCCATGCCACCCAGCACCACCCCCAGCACCCCGATTGCCAGCGGCACGAATCCCGGAAACGCCCGCCGCTCGCCCGTCGGCACGGGGAAGCGCGCCTGCATCCCCTCGTACCAGTACAGCCGCGACGACGGCGACAGGTAATCCCGCAGTTGCAGCGATCCACTCTGGACCTCGGTGATGTCCCGCTGGGCGCTCCAGTCGCTGGAGAATTCGAAATAGCCCATCACCACCGGCAAGAACGCCGCCGTCACCACCGTCGCTGCCACGAGCATTCGCAACGGCGCCCGCCAGTTCCGCTTTCGCGCCGACCACCACAGCCCCGGAACCACCGCGAACGTCAGCACCACGAACCCCGCAATGTACGCCAGCATGGGCACGGTCACGAATTGGAGCCACACGCACAACACGGCGGCGGTGAAATCCTTCCAGCTCTTCGTCCGCTCAAAGCGCACGCTGAAAAGCAACGCCAGCGGAATCCACCACGAGCCGGCGTACTGCAAATGCGACTGGGCATAGTTGATCTGAATCGCCCCGAATCCAAACACCGCCCCCGCCACCAGCGCCGCCCAACGGTTTCGGGTCAGCGCCAGCACCGACACGTACATCAGGGCGGCGT
The DNA here is from genome assembly GCA_963577415.1 of Chloroflexota bacterium. Lineage (GTDB taxonomy): Bacteria > Chloroflexota > UBA11872 > UBA11872 > VXNJ01 > JASLPR01. Next base: position 2,290 of record CAUYYU010000291.1, on the reverse strand, counting down.
TCAGCCAGAAAGCCACGTGCCACGTCAGGTTGAAAGCCAGGTCGGCGTTCCCCAGCACCAACCGCAGCGGAGCGAAGATCAGCAGAAGCCCCAGCAATAGATCCGAGCCGTACAGGGCATCACCCATCCCGTAGTAGAAATACCCCTGAAAGAAACTCCCCGGCTCAGTCAGGAGCGCCCGAAGCTGACCTTCCAGCAACGAGACCTGCCACAGTTGATCCCCGGCCGGCTTGATCGCCACCCCGTCCGCCGCGTTCACCAGCAACGGCCGCAGCGACACCACCGTCGCCGCCCCAAACACCGCCATCACCAGCAGATGGAAAGCCACCGGCCGCTCCCGCGCGACCCGCGCCAGCGAACCTGCCTTCCATCCCTGCCTCATCGCGATCCCTTTCCCCAAACGGCGCTCATGATAGAAGCCACCCCGGCCGTATTGTAATAATCGCCATCTGAATCGGTGCAACTGTGACGCGTTTCCGAGGCAAGATTCCATCGCTTCCGGCCGGACGGCTCGCTCGAATCCTCCTTCACCGTCCGCGACCGCGCCGGCCGCCGCGTTCTGGCCGGGGCATCGCCCTGGACTCCGCCGCCAATCTCTACGTCGCCGCCTACTACCAGGGCAAAGTCCTCAATTTCGCCCACTCCTACTGACCGCGCTCCACCAGCTTTGCCGGCGACGTTTACGAGCAGCACGAGGCCCTCACCACTCGGCAACGCGACGTGCTCAAATTTGATCGCCGACGACCGCTCGAACGCCGACGCTGCCGAAACCCTGCACCTGAGTCCCCACACCGTGCAGACCCACCGCGAGCACATCATGCGAAGGCCGAGCATCGACAGCCGCACCGAGCTGCTCAAGTGCGCCGTTCGCAAGGGACTCGTCCAACTCGACGATTAGCCCCCACCCGGTCAGCCGGCGCGTTTTCCGGCCGGTCTGAACATCAGTAACGCCGCTCACCAGGTTAAGGTGGGCAGCATTCGCACCGCCTGGTCCCTGCCCGTCGTTGCCCGATGTCCGTGCACCTGGGGTCGAGTCCCGATCATCCCGCAATCACGCATATTTGAAGACCTGAACCCCGGGCAACGCCGCGCCGTTGAGGCCGTGGCCGGACCGGTCTGCATCCTTGCCGGCGCCGGCGCCGGCGCCGGCAAGACCACCACAATCACCCGGCGAATCGCCAACCAGGTGCTCACCGGGGAGTTCAGGGCCGCCCAAATCCTCGCCGTCACCTTCACGACCAAGGCCGCTGACGAAATGAAGCGGCGGCTGGCTGAACTGGGTGCCGGGCGGGTCCAGGCCCGCACCTTCCACTCGGCCGCCGTCCGACAGCTGAACCATTTCACCGGCGAACAGCGGCCCGTCATCGAATCCAAATTTGGAATGCTCGGCCCGATCGTGCGGAACCTCCCGAAACCCTACGACCGGCGGGCACTGGCCGATATCGACACCGAGATCAAATGGGCCAAGAACAACCGGCAGCCGCCGCGGAAATACGTCGCGGCGGTGCAACAGGCCGGCCGCACTCCGCCGATTCCAGCCGAACTGATGGAAGGCGTCTACCAGGAATACGAGCGGCGGAAACAAGCCTCCGGACAAATCGACTTCGAGGACCAGCTCGAGCTCACGATCCGGCTCTTCGAGGATGACGCCGCAAAACTGGCCGTGTTTCGGGAGGGTTATCGAGCCTTCACCGTCGATGAGTATCAGGATGTCAATCTCCTGCAGCAGACGCTCCTGGATATCTGGCTCGGCGAACGTGACGACCTCTGCGTGGTCGGGGACGACTACCAGTCGATCTACGGGTTTACCGGGGCGACACCGCGCCATCTGCTCGCTATGCCGGAGCGCTATCCCAACCCGACCGTCGTCGTCCTAGAAAGTAACTACCGCTCGACGCCGGAGATCATCGGGCTCGCCAACCGGCTCGTGCCCGGACTTGGCGGTCGGGAGAAGGTCCTGCAGGCAACGATCTCGAGTGGCCCGAAACCGGCTACTCGCTCGTTTCAGAGTGGTGAGATCGAGGCGGACTTCATCGCCAAACAGATTCGCGGACTTCATCAGGACGGCGTCGCCCTGCGCGAGATCGCTATCCTGTACCGCGTGAACTTCCGATCCCCCTCCTACGAAGAGGCTCTGATGCGGGTCGGAATCCCGTTCCAGGTCTGGGGTGGAGCGTTTCTCGATAGAAGGGCCGCGAAGCGAGTCATCCCGCGATTGGAGCGGCGGAGATTTGAAACGTCCATCGTGCCGGCGGTCGGCGAGGAGATCCGTATGGATGGCTACCTCAAA
>CAUYYU010000290.1:0-3237 GCA_963577415.1 Chloroflexota bacterium | reverse complement strand
GGCCCCATGAGGCGTTCGTGGTCGGCAATGATCGCCTGCATCTCGGCGGCGGATCATATGCCTCCGATACCATGTCTGGCGAGCACATCATCCTTGAAACAATGCCCGATCATTTTACCGAACATTGCCGACGCGGTGCTGTCCTGCTTCGGCGACTCCGGCCGGCGTCGTTTCATCCCAGCGGCGATTCGATCCAGCTCCTCGCGTCGATCGTCGATCGATAAGATAGGACGCCCGGCGAGCGCGAATTCTAGGTCCGTGCCCACCAGGGTTTTCCGCTCGAGAAGCACGGCGGAAAACCGCTCGATCTCGGGCCACAAACCATCGACTAACTTCTCACAATCCGCCCAGGCGGTTTTGAAAAGCGGAGCATCAAAAAGCGTTGCCCGTGGAATCGGAACCAATCGGCTCAGCGCCAAGTGCACGTTGTCGAAATCGCTTTCCGATCCTTGCCAGCAAACTTCCACCCCGATCGATTGGCGGAACTTCGCCTCTGAATATGGGCCGGCCATGTACCAGATCGACGCCGCGAGATCAGACAAGTGCGGATCAGCTCCGCAGAATCCGATCCGTTCGATCGTCGGCTCGATACTGACTCGGGCGATCACGTAGCCGAGCGATTGCCCACAAACAGCGTGGCCGGCCTCATGTACGCTCGTGATTTGAAGTTGGTTTTCTTGCATCGTTCACGCCCCCTTTTCGAATTCGAGCAATCCACAGCGACGCACCCAGGCCCGCCAGGTATTTCCAAGCTCGCAGGGTTTTTTGTCGTTCGTAGTCATCTGGATCGGCCATTTGAGACTCGGAGAATTGCCGTAATACTCTGGCGACTCGAGCTGGCACTGGCGGCGGAAATCCTTCTCGCTCGCCAAAGCGATTTTCAGGCTCGATAGTGCAGCATCGATCGCCGCCACGTAGCCCCGGTGCTCCCCGCGTAATTTGTCAGTCGTGTTTTTTTCAATCGTCGAAAGCATAGTATTTTCCCCCTTGGAAGTGCAGTTAAGAAAGATAGCCGAATCGCTTACAGCGGTTCCGCCAATCTTTTATATCACATTCTCCGGCTGCGCGAGCTGATCGGTCAGCTCCCATTCATCGACGCGGAAGAAGCCGTGCGGCCCTCTCGCCGGGCCATGGCCGTGGAACGCGCCGTTGACTGACAGGCGGTAGAGCGACGCGACCGCCACCCGAACCACCGTCCGTCCGGTCACGGCCGGTGCGACGACGGCGCGGAATCCGACGAAGAGATTCCGCTGCTTCTCGGTGCCCCGAGGCCAGATCGGCACGGCGGAGGGGAAGGGCGGAGGATGCTGGTGTGTGGCTGGGCCATGTGATTAGGTCGACTTATCGCTCGTCAGCTCTAAGCACGATGCCGAGAAACTCTCGGAGATCGGAATACGGGTTTGCGACCTTGTGGATCTGCATCTTTCGGCGGAGGGTCGGCCGCTCCAACCACCTCCGATTCTCTCACAAGGACGGGCACAAGAATCCTGAGCATGGAGCTTTCCCCGGGATGAATTGAGCGAGCGGTTCTGGGCGGTCTCAGGGCGTAGTTCTTCTGCCGCCACCATCCATATAGATCGAACTTCCGAATGTGTACGAGCACGCCTCGGAAGCCAGAAACACCGCGACATTGGCGATTTCCTCCGGCTCGGCAATGCGGCCCGCGGGTAGCTTGTCGCCCACCTCCTTGAGCAGGTCTTCCACATCCCGGCCTTCGGCATCGGCCTGCGCCTGTTGTATGTTGCGCGCCCGCTCGGTGTTGGTCGGACCCGGACAGATGGTGTTGACGAGGATGCCGTCCGCCGATACCGCGTCCGACAGCGAGCGGGTCATGTTCAGGATTGCAACGTTGGCGAGGCTGATGGGGATGTTGCCCTGGTCGGGGCTCGTGCCCGCGCCACCGGCGATGTTGACGATCCGGCCCCATCGGTTCTGCCGCATGTACGGAATCACCAGTTGCGCCATCCGCAGGTAGCTGTAGCTCTTCAGCTCCAGTGCCTCGTCAATTTGCTTGGTCGGAAGTTCCAAAATCTCGCCCCCTCGCGCCGCGCCCACGTTGTTGATCAGGATTTCGACGCCGCCAAGCGTTGCCACGGTCTGCCCCACCACTTCCTGACAACCAGCCAGCGTACTCAGATCAACAGCGATGGCATGACCTTCGCCACCGGCTGCATGGATCTCGTCTACCACCTGATCCAGCAGTGACTGGGTCCTGGCCGTGACGCAGACCCGCGCACCCTCACGCGCCAGGGCCAGGGCACAACTACGACCAATGCCACGATTGCTGCCGGTGACGATGGCGCGTTTTCCTTGTAAGCCCAATTCCATGTGTTGGCACTCTTCTATAGCAGGCAAGTGCAGTGCACCAGGAACAGGTGCAACGCACTTCTTACGCATCCACGCCCGATCTTTTTAGAAACTCCTGGATCATATCGGTAAATTCATCCGGTCCTCGATCTGCCTCATCGCGGAACCTGGTGATGATGTCGCGGACCAGCGGGCTGACCTCCAGCGGCACCCCCAGTTCTTCACCCAGTTCGACCCCCAACCGCATGTCCTTGACCGCCCCATCAGTGGCCGAACCGATGGCTTTACCAGTCAGGAATATAGAAAGTGTACGTTCGAAGATCCGGCTTTGCCCCATGCTCGGCGTCATCACCTCGAGAAGAAGTTGCAGATCGATCCCGGCCCTGGCCGCTATCGCCACGCCCTCGCAGACCCCGAGAAAGTTGACATACATCATCAAGTTGTTGATCAACTTGACCACGTTGCCGGAACCGGACGGCCCCATGTAGACGACGTTTTCCCCGATACTCTCCAGTACCGGCCGGACACGCTCCAAATCTTCTTCGACACCACCGACAAATACGGTAAGCGTGGCATCCCGCGCCCCAAAGACACCACCGCTGATTGGTGCGTCGAGCACTCGGAATCCCTGTCCTGTCCCGATCTCAGTGATACGGTACATGACCGACGGTGCGTTGGTGCTGGTATCGACATAGGTGGCACCTTGGGCCAGACCAGCAAACACCCCATCATCGCCCAACACAACCTCTTCTACGCTTTGTGGGCTGGGCAAAGACGTTAGCACGACTTCGGATTGTGAGGCCACCGCTTTCGGCGTATCGGCCCAGGTTGCGCCATCCGCCTTGAGGTCGTGGCCGGTCTCACGCCGGACATCGTGGATGGTCAGTTCATACCCGGCTTTGAGGATATTGGCCGCCATCGGATGGCCCA
>CAUYYU010000289.1:0-3242 GCA_963577415.1 Chloroflexota bacterium | reverse complement strand
CGTCCCCTTCGATTTCGCTTTCTACTACCGTTCTTACGGTCGCACCAGCACTGCCGCCAACTGCCCCCACGACGATTCCGACCACGTATTCCTCAGCCGAACCCGCGTCCGCGAGCTGCTCCGCCCCGGCGAGCCCCTCCCCCCCGAGTTCACCCGACCCGAAGTCGCCGACATCCTCCAGCACGCCTACTCGTCCTGACCCACCCCCGGCAAACCGTCCAGCTCCGCCGCGCTCACCTCCACATGCTTCGATACCACCTCCCGCACCACTTCTCGCGCCGCGTCCCGCCCGTCGCGCTCCAGCACCTCCAGCAGCGACGCCGCCGTCAGGGCCCGCCATATCCGCACCCTCTGCCGAAAATCTTCCGTGATCCCCAACAGCAGCTCCCGCACCGCCGCGAAATACTCCAGGTGCTCCGCGAATCCCGTATCCAGCAAGTTCTGAATCCGATCCCGCAACGCCGACGCGAACGCCGGACTCCGTCCCGTCGTCGAAACCGCCACCGTGATGTCCCCGGCGCGCGCCAGCGCCATCGCGATGAAGTCCGACTCCTCCGCGTCGTCCACCACATTCACCATCGCCCCCGCCCGGCGGGCGTCCGCCGCGATCCGTCGATTCAATTCGTCGTCATCCGTCGCCGCCACCACCAGGCCGGTCCCGGCCACTACTTCCTCACGATAGGCCTCACGCCTGATTTCCACATCGCCGGCGGCCTCCATCCTCTCCAGGCCCGGCGTCACCCGCGGGCTCACCACCAGCGGCGCCACCCCGAGGCTCGTCAGGATTTCCACCTTGAACTCCGCCTCCTCGCCGCCCCCCACCACCACGCAGCCGCCGGCCGCCAACCGCGTCAAATCCAGCGCCACCGGCCAGTAGGTCTTTTTCTCACTCACGGCTGCGATCCCGGCAACTCAATCCCATGGCTCCCTTTCGCCTCTCCCAAATCCCCTGATTCTCCTGTCCGAAGCGGTCATATAATCATCACCACAAGTCTGCGGGAGGCCGCCTCCCGTCGCAAACCGCGGCGCCCATCCACCTACCGCCACTCCATCGGATCGCCATGACTGCAACCCTACGCCTCGGCACCCGCGCCAGCCCCCTCGCTCGCGTTCAGACCGACCTCGTCGCCGGCGCCATCAGGCATCATCACCCCGACATCTCCATCGAAATCGTCCCCCTCGCCTCCACTGGCGAACTTCGCCCCTATGCGTCCCTGACCGATTCCGGCGAAATCGGTCTTTTCACAACCACGATCCAGCAGGCTCTTCTGAGCTCCGAGATTGACATCGCCGTTCACAGTCTCAAAGACCTGCCCATCCAGGAGCCTCCCGGCCTTACCATCGCCGCCATCCCGGCCCGCGAAGATTCCGCCGACGCCCTCGTCGCCCGCGATCGCCTCACCCTCGCCGATCTCCCACCCGGCGCCACCGTCGGAACCAGCAGCGTGCGCCGCACCTCCCAGCTTTCCGCCCTGCGCCCCGATCTGCGCTCGCTCCCCATCCGCGGCAACGTCCAGACCCGCCTAGCCAAACTCGACACCGGCGACTTCGACGCCATCATCCTCGCCACCGCCGGCCTCGTGCGCCTCGGGCTCGAATCCCGAATCACCGACCGCCTCCAGCCACCCCACTTCCTCCCCGCCCCCGGCCAGGGAGCTCTCGCCGTCGAAATTCGCGCCGACGATTCCACCACCGCCGCCCTCATCGCCCCTCTTGACGATCCCTCCGCCCGCGCCGCCGTCACCGCCGAACGCCAGTTTCTGGCCGCAGCCGGCGGAGGCTGCAACGAGCCCCTCGGCGCTCTCGCCACCGTCCACGGCGGCGTTCTCCGCCTCACCGCCGGGCGCTACCTCGACCCGCCCATCACCCAAACCTTCACCGGCCCCGTCGGCGATCCCACCACTCTCGGCAACCAGGCCGCCCGCGCCCTCCTGATCGATCAACCCCATGACTGACTCCTCCACCGGCACCGTCTACCTCGTCGGCGCCGGACCCGGCGACCCCGGTCTTCTCACCCTCCGCGCTCGCGAGTTGCTCCGCTCCGTCGACGCCGTCCTCCCCGACGGACTTGTTTCCGAGGAAGTTCTCGCCCTCATCGACGGTCCCGAGTTGATCCCCGTCGGCAAGCGCTACGGCAGCACCTCCACCACCCAGGCCGAAATCGACACTCTCGTACTCAATCTGGCCCGCGACGGCAAGAGTGTCTGCCGGCTCAAGGGCGGTGATCCCATGGTGTTCGGTCGCGCCGGCGAAGAGATGCGCTCCCTCGCCGATGCCGGTATCACTTACGAGATCGTCCCCGGAGTCACCAGCGCCACCGCCGCCGCCGCCTACGCCGGCATCCCCCTCACCCTCCGCGGAGTCACCGCCGGATTCGTCTGCGTGACCGGCCACCGCGCCTCCGCTGACGATTCCCCCGACACAGACTGGGCCGCCCTCGCCAAACTCAACCAGACCCTCGTCATCCTCATGGTCGCCACCCGCATCGATCCCATCGCCGAGGCTCTCCTCGACGCCGGCCTCGCCCCCACCACCCCCTCCGCCATCGTCGAAAACGCCAGTCTGCCCGGTCAGCGCACCATAATTTCCCCTATTGGCGATATCGCCGCCCGCAGCCGCGTCTCCGGCATCCGCACCCCCGCCGTCCTCATCGTCGGCGAGGCCGTCGCCCACTCCCGCGACCTCCAGTGGGCCCCCATCCGGCCCCTCGCCGGCCAGCGCGTCCTGCTCACCACCCCTCCCCCCGCCACCGCCGAGCTGCGCTCCCTGCTCGGTGACGACGGAGCCTCCGTCGTCGCCCTCCCCACCATCCAGATCGAACCGCTTTCCGACCCGACTCCGCTCGAATCCGTCCTCAAGCAGTTCGACGATTTTTCATGGGCCGTCTTCGCCAGCCGCAGCGGCGTCGACGCCGTATTTCGCACCCTCAATGAACTCGACCTCGACGCCCGCGCTTTCGGCGGAATCCAGATCGCCGCTCTCGGCACCGGCACCGCCCGCGCCCTCCACGCTCACGGCATCACCCCCGACCTCCTCCCCGAAAAGTTCGTCTCCGAGTCCGTCGTCGACGCCCTCTTGCAGCATCTGCAGCAGGACGACCGCGTCCTCGTCTTCGGCGCCGTCGGCGGACGCACCGTCATCCGCGACCGCCTCCTCGAAGCCGGCATCTCCGTCACCCTCCTCGACGCCTATCGCACCGTCCCGCCACCCCTCCCCACCGATCTGCTCGAACACACCCTGGA
>CAUYYU010000288.1:0-3269 GCA_963577415.1 Chloroflexota bacterium | reverse complement strand
ATCGGCAATCACGGCGTCTAAGGCCACACCGGGAAACCGCGTGTTCAGCTCCGAAGCAATTTCGAAAATGCTGTTTTCACCGTGTCCAACCACAATCAACTGGTTGGGGCGCTGATGCGCCACCTGGCGGCAGAGCTCCCTACCGATCGACCCTCCCGCACCGGTAATGACCACCGTGCCGTTCCGGAGGTAGGCCCCCCCGTCTACGTCTGTCTCCACCTGTGGGCGCCGCAGAAGATCGCCGATGTTCACCTTGCGAAGCCGGCTGACGGCAACCTGTCCTCCCAGCAGCTCGTAAATCCCCGGCACGACTTGAGAGGGAACGCCGCTAGCCTGACACGTTTCGACCACCGTTCGTACGGTAGTCCCGCCAACGGTCGGCATGGCGATCACAGCTTCGGCGATCGGCTGCTCCCTAAAAGTCTTCGGGAGGCTACTTATGGGACCCAGGACCGGAATTCCGTAGATCCGTTTTCCCTGCTTCGTCCGATCGTCATCGATGAAGCCGACCGGCGTCATGCCGAGACCAGGGTTCTTCTGCAGTTCGCGGGCTACCAGGGTCCCAGCGTCGCCCGCGCCGACTATCACTACGTTCTTGAGGGCGAGGCCTCCGGGCGAAGCCGAAATCCGCCCTGCCGACTCCGCGATGGCGCGCACGGACGCGCGGACGCCGGTTGTCATAGCCAGGGCAAACAGCCAGTCGATGGGTAGGACAGACCGGGACAGTTCGTCGACCACACCGGTTGCTCGTAGGCCTGACATGACAAGACCAAACAGCACGGCGGCCGCCGTGTTCGCGAGGGCCACGGCCATCAGATCCCAGAAGCCCGCGTAACGCCAGAAGCGCTGGTACAGTCCGAAGCTAAGGAATACACTCATCTTGACAACGATCGCGGCGCCAAGAAACCACCAAAACTCAGAGCGCTCGTCGAGAAACAGCCACCCGAAGCGGACAGCGAACGCGCCAGCCGCGGCGAGCCCAACCGCTAGAACGTCGGCAAGTAACACATACCGGTTACGCATAATCGCTCCTGCAACCTCGGACAGCGGTGGCAACTACTCGGAGCTGGCTAGCTTACATCGACCGTCAAGGTCGTCACGTCCGAGGTGTGGGCGGACTCCCGTCGTTGGGGTCAAGCGGGTTCACTCCAGACATATGGGTAACGCACGCGTCTGGAGACAGGGGTAACACTTTGGGTGGTGCCGATGCTAGTCGCGCGAAATCGTGACCCGGCCAGCGCAAGCATCTCCCGCGTCGTCGAGGTCTTCGTAACCCGCGCGCCGACTGCAGACCGACTGCCATAGGAGATTCGCCACGCTGAACAGGGTGCTCCACCACTGTTGGGGGTCGTTCACGTGTTAGGGATGAGTGTCGCCAGGCCCAAGCACTCACCCAACTCGAGCACAAGAAAGAGGAATCACGCGCAGGCTCGAACGCGCACTCGAGGACCAGCCGGATGTCTCCAAGTCACGGATCCGCTGATGTGGATCCGCACGCACGCTGTGTCGCAGAAACGCCGCGAGGCCCGGCGGCAAGCGTCGGGCAAGGTCGCCCAGTCCAGACCTCCTCGAAGAGGCGAGTCAACATTCTGCGACACGTCGTCATTCGGAAACGGTCACTCTCCGGCAACCATCTCGTTGAAGACCGCCCCAAGACCATAGCAGATTTTAGAGCCCCCTAAAATCGGAACAGTGTATGGGCAAGCAGTCACCGACTTCAGCTTTCCGCGCTGTCTCCTGTAAACGTGATTCGCATCACAAGTCAGCGGCATGAACGGTCGTATTTCAGAGCGCAAATCGGGCCCTGCTCGCGAGGATGTCGTCAGCCGACTTGGTCCAGACGAAGGGTGTCGGGTCCTCATTGTGGACATCGAGAAACTCGCGAATGGCGGGCTTCAGGGCAGCCACGCTGCGATACGCGCCGCGGCGCACTGTTTGTTCGTGAGTTCCGCGAACCAGCGTTCGACGTATTCGATTACCGGGGTGCGGCTTGCAACGCGCGCGGCACGGCTGGGGTGGACGCCTGAAGCATCTCGAGGAGGATGGCGGTGCCGTCAAGGTGACGTTGGTCGGCGGTGCGGAGCACCGAGGCGAGGACCTGCTGGGTGGTGGCGCCGCCCAGCTTGCGGGTAACCACGACCGGGCGGAGCGCTTGCTCGGCCCGCCAGTTGGTCGCGTCGACCGTCGAGTCGAAGAAGCAGCTAAAGATCGCGGCGAACTCGGTGGTGAGGTGCGCGGCGAAGCGCTGGATGGCGGGCGTCCGGCCGGGCTGTTCGAGGAGGGTCCCCAGCCGACTGATGACACGCCCGCGCGCGACGGCCAGCCCGTGGGGGCTCAGCGTGCCCTGGTGCGCGCGGTCGGTCGCGCACCGTGAGGACGTGCTGCAGCGCGGCCTGCATCTGCGCGGGCAAGCGGGCGCGCGGGTAGTCGAGGCGGAGCGTGCGCGCCCGACGCAGCAGGTGTGCGAGACACGTTTGATGGGTCGCCGCCGTGAATCGCCGATAGGGGGCCCAGCCATCGCGCACCAAGATGCCCGCGAAGTGGTCCCCCAGGACCGTCGCCGCCTCGGCGAAGCCCCGGCCGGGCTGAATCGCGTAGACCGTGGTGTCGGGCGTGGCGAATACCCACAGCCACCAGAGCCTGGCCGCGACCTTCCACCCCGTTTCATCGGGGACGACCACCGGGCTCCCGCGCACCGTGGCACACAACGCGGCGTAGGCCGGCTGGGCCTGCCGCGCCGTCTTGTGCAGCGCTCGCACCAGGGTGCTGCGCGACACGGTCAGACCGAATCGCGTGCGGAACAACGTGGCGATGCGGCCGAACGACACGCCGAGTTGGACGTGCAGCAGGGCGCTCAGTGTGACCACCGCGGGCCCCAGTTGCACGGCGGCGGCCCCCAAGGCGTCAGACGTCTGCAGGGGATGACGCCCCTGCACCCGACGGTGGCACTGCTGGCACCGCCCCACATGGACCGCAAAGGTCCGGACCACCGGGCGGACCGGCGGCAGGTCAATCTGCGTCTGGGAGGCGACCCGCGTCTCGGCCACGGTCCCCCCACAATCCGGACAGGCGGACGGCAGGGGCGCGTCGTGCCGCTCGTCGACTCGCTTTGGGGTGGCCCGACACCCTCGGCGGCCGTAGGCGGCTCCGGCCTTGCGCCCGGGGCGGCGGGGCGCGCGTCTCGGAGTGCCGCGCGAGAAGGGAGCCGCCTGACGAAACCCGGCACGCCGGGCCGCGTCCAACTGCCCCTGCAGCCGGTCGATCTTGCG
>CAUYYU010000287.1:0-3312 GCA_963577415.1 Chloroflexota bacterium | reverse complement strand
GCCGTCGGCGTATTGACCGAGCAGTAGTTCGAGCTGGCGGGTGGCGCTGTCGAACTGCTGTCGGCGCTGTTGGAGCTGGGCTTCCGCATCGGAGAGGTTGAGCAATGCCAGTCGCAAATCGAGCGCTGGACGGATGCCTGCCTCAAAGCGCCCCTGCACCTGCTCAGCCGACGAGCGAAAACTGCGGACAGTCTCTTGCGACAAGTCGACCTGTTGCTGGGCCTCGGCAATCGCAAACCAGGCTTTTGTTGTCTGCCCGGCGATCGAGAGCTGGGCTGCGCGGAGGTCGGCGGCCGAGGCTTGCAGGTCGGCGAGGGCGGCCCGGGCTGTGTTACGGAGACGGCTCCAGAGGTCGATCTCCCATGACACGTCGAGCGAGATGCCGTAGTTGGTCGACACCGTGCTCAGCACTTGCCCTTCGCCACCCGGAATCGGGAACCCGACGAAATTCTGCTGCCGGCGCGAGCCGTTGAATGTCGTCTGCACGGTTGGCTGCAGGCCCCCTTCAGCGGCTCGCGCATCCGCCGCCGCCTGCTCAAGTCTCGCCGCGGTGATACGAAGGTCGTAGTTCTGTGAGAGTGCCATGTCGACAGCCGCGGCGAGGCCACCATCGTCGAAGTCCTCCCACCACGTGACATCGAGCTGACCGCTGGGTACATCCCGAGTGGTCCAGTCCTCAGGCAAATCGATGTCGAGTGCGGGGTGCGCGACAGGTGGGGCTGATGCGCACCCGGCCGCGAGGAGACAGACGGCGGTGAGCAGGTGAAGCATCATCGGCGCTCTCCGGTACGCGCGTGCACGACCGCCGGTTGCCGTGACGGCGTCGCGAGGCCGGCGGTGCCAAACTGAATCAGTGATTCCAGCACTTCACTGTGATCCGGGCGATGTGCCGCGTGCGAGACAAACGACTCGCACCACATCATCGTGTGTGCCATCGAACCGACCAAGAAAGCGGTCCTCCACGCGACCTCATCTGCGTCCACGTGTGGCAGCGCGTTCTGAAAGGCCGCTCTGAAGCGAGAGACGGTCGGTTCGAACAAGGTGCTGAACGCGGCGCGAATGTCGTCGGTCTCAGCGTGAATCCTTCCAACGAGACGCAGGAATGTCCGACCATTTGCGGCGTTTCCCGAGTGCAGCTCAAATGGAGGCGAGAGGAAGGCTCGAACGATCTCCTGCAGATCCATCGTGTCACCGGCCGATGCTTCGAGCTTGTCAAGCAGCTCAATACGCCGACGGTTGACCGGCGCGAACCTGCGCTCAAGAAGGGCCGTCAGCAACGCGTCCTTCGAGCCGAAGTGATAGTTGACGGATGCAAGATTGACGCTGGCTTCGCCGGTGATGTCGCGCAAGGACGTGGCCTTGTATCCGAAATCCGCAAACAGTCGCTCGGCTACGTCGAGGATGCGCTCTTTGGTTTCCATTGCCACCGCGGTCGTCCCTTCTTTTTAAGCGAGTCTGAATCCGTGTCTTCAATTTGAACGATCGTTTTAATCATACGTATGAACCAGATGCGGGAGCAACCCATAAAAGGTTCCCTGGCTGGGTTCTACTTGAGCCGCATGCTGCGTCTGGTTGAATTACATCAGCCGCCGCGGTAGCGAAGGTTTGCTCTTGCGATAGAGTGTCAGAGTTGTCTGGCCTTTATTTCCTCAGGAAATGGCGTTTGACAGTAAGGAATTCGTGGTAGACTGCCTCCTTTAACGGTCAACGTACCCTCTCTAAATGTTCTGCGTCTGTCGAGTACGTCAGGCGCGTCGAGGAGGTCGTCTCATGGGAGACGTAGAACAGATTCAGCAGGAAGCAACGGCACCGGATGGTTTTTCGCGCCGGTCGTTTATTAAGGGTGTGATCGCGACTGGCGCGAGCGTGTCAGCCTCGAGTTATGTGTTTCGGGATGGCGCGGTGGTGCGGGCGCAGGCCCCGGGGTCGGTGGAACGGCTGGTGACGCTGACGGTCAACGGGCAGCAGCGGCGGGTGGATGTGTTACCGCAGGAGACGCTGGCGACGACGCTGCGCTACAAGCTGGGGTTGACGGGGACGAAGATTGGGTGTGACCGGTCGGAGTGTGGGGCGTGCACGGTACTGGTGGAGGGGGTGCCGCACTATTCATGCTCGATGCTGACGCATCAGGTGCGGGGGCGGACGGTGCAGACGATTGAAGGGCTGGAGGCGGCGGATGGCACGCTGCATCCGGTGCAGCAGGCGGTGGTCGAGGAGCAAGGGTTCCAGTGTGCGTTCTGCATGCCGGGGTTTGTGATGAATATGGTGGCGCTGGTCGCGGCGAACCCGACGGCGACGCGGGCGGAGGCGGCGCAGTATCTGTCGGGGAACCTGTGTCGGTGTGCGGACTACAACAAGATTCTGAACGTCGCAGAGCGGGCAGCGGAACTGTCACGGAGGAGCTGACGTGGCCGACTACAAGTTAATCGGAAAAAACTACTCGACGCCGGACCTGGTGGCGAAGGTGACGGGGCGGGCGAAGTATGCGGAAGACTTCCGGGCGGAGGGCATGCTGTTTACGAAGCTGCTGCTGAGCCCGATGCCGCACGGTCGGGTCCGAAACCTAGACACGCGCGCGGCGGTGGCGATGCCGGGGGTGGAGGCGATTCTCACGGCCGATGAGCTCCCGGAGGTTGAGGCCCCGAGTGAGCAGATGCTCACGAATGAGCCGCTGTATGAGGGGGAGCCGATTCTGGCGGTGGCGGCGGTGACGGAGGAAGCGGCGGCGGATGCGATCGAGCAGGTACAGATGGACATCGAGCCGTTGCCGTTTGCGCTCGACCCGCTGGAGAGTCTGCGTCCGGGTGGGGCCAACGCCCGGCTTGACGGGAACACCCTCGCCGGCCGTGAACTGCTCGACCTCAAGTGGGTCAACGTCGACTGGGCGGAGGTGGATCGCGGCACCTTGCCGATGGACGGTGAGGTGACGGACGAGTGGGAAGTGGGTGATGTGGCGGAGGGATTGGCGGCGGCCGATCTCGTCATCGACGAGACCGTGTTTGTGCAGTCGCTGTCGCACCAGCCGCTCGAGACGCGGACGGCGATGGCGTACTGGCAGAACGGCAAATGCTACCTGCATGTGTCGACGCAGAGTACGGCCCGCACGCATGGGCCGGCGGCCCGGTGGATCAACGCGACTCCCGCCGAGGTGGTCCTCATTTCAGAGTACTGCGGTGGGGGGTTTGGCAGTAAGGCCGCCGGGTCGATCCAGAGTGGGATTCCGGCCCTGCTGTCGCGGAAGGCCGGCAAGCCGGTCATGATGCGGATCAACCGGCAGGAAGAGAACTTCATCGGCCGGTCGCGGCCGGGCAA
>CAUYYU010000286.1:0-3322 GCA_963577415.1 Chloroflexota bacterium | reverse complement strand
CCTGCATCCTGCATCGTGCATCCTGAATCCCGATCATGAACCCACCCCAATCCTCTCGCTCACCAGGCTCTTGCCCCGGCATCGCGCGCCGCACCTTCCTGGCCGACATGGGCATGGGCATGACTGGAATGGCCCTGGGCAGTGCGCTGGCGGAGAGCGGCGCGCGCGGACCGGAGAGCGGGCCCCACCTTGAGCCGAAAGCGAAGTCAGTGATTTGGATCTTCCTGTGCGGGGGCCTGAGTCCGATGGAGTCCTTCGATCCCAAGCCCGCCCTCGACAAGTTCGACGGCAAGAAGATCAAGGAGACGCCCCATCTCGATATTCTCGATCCGGAGAAAAACCCCTTCCAGGTCAAGCTCGAGCGCGCGGCGGAAACGCGTGCCATCCTGCGTACCCAGGCGAAGTTCCAGCAGTACGGGGAATCCGGCATTCCCGTTAGTGAATACTTTCCGCACGTCGCCCGGCGGATCGACGACATCGCGGTGGTGCGTTCCTTCTGGACCACCACCGCCCTGCACGAAGCGCAACTCCAATTTCATACCGGCCGCCAGCCGCGCGAAGGCGGGCTGCCCACCATCGGTTCCTGGGTGACCTATGGCCTCGGATCAATGAACGAGAACTTGCCCGAGTTCGTCATGATCGGAAAACCGGCGGATTCGTGCTGCGGCAGCGATTTGATCTACGGAGCAGGCTATCTCGGCCCACAGTACGGCGGAGTGCGGCTGCATCTGGACCGGAAAGATCCCCTTCCCTACCTGCGCGTCGAAGACGGCTCGGTCCTCCCGGAGGAGCGCGCCGCCCAGCTGCGCATGTTGCAAAAGCTCAACAAACTCAATTACATCGAGTACCCGGACGATCCCGATCTCACGGCACGGATCAAGTCCTACGAACTGGCCGCGCGCATGCAAACCTCGGTGCCGGACACTCTCGACCTGGAAAAGGAGTCGAGCGAGATTCGCGAGCTATACGGACTCGACGAGAAAGAGACGCGCGATTTCGGAACGATGTGCCTCGTGGCGCGCCGCCTGGCCGAGCGCGGGGTGCGATTCACCCAGGTCTTCCACCAGACCAGCGGCTTCGGCCCGTGGGACGCGCACCGCAATTTCGTCAAGGAACACGAGCAGCCGGCCCGGCAGGTCGACAAGCCCATCGCCGGACTCCTCGCCGACCTGAAACGCAGCGGGATGCTGGAGGAGACGCTGGTGGTGTGCGCCACCGAGTTCGGCCGCACCCCGACTACCGCTCTCTCCCAGGACGGCGGCCGCGGCCGCGAACACAACCCCTTCGGATTCACTTGCTGGCTGGCGGGCGGCGGCGTAAAGGGCGGCATCACCCACGGCGCCACCGACGAGCTGGGATTCTACGCCGTGGAGGACCGGCACTACGTCACCGATCTCCACGCCACCGTCATGCACCAACTGGGCCTCGACTCGCGCCGCCTCGACGTCCCCGGACGCCGCCGGCTCGACATCGATCACGGCGAGCCGATCAGGGCGATCCTGGCGTGATTTGAGAACCGGGAACTCCCCGCAAAAGGCGACGGCCCCGGCCCAGCTCTTTTCACCTTGACCTCTCGCCTCGCGGAGCGCCAAAGTTCCCGTAAACGCGGTAGAACGCCGAATTCGTCGTCGTCTCCCCCACCAGCTCCGGTTCAAAATCGGCCAGGCGACCGTGCTTGGCGGCAGGTGCCTGGCAGGATCGCGCATGCCAGGCCGAGAAACCGGTCACGTTCGCCACTCCAAATCTCAACTCGTCGGAGATGCGATGTCATGGAACAATCGCATCATCAGAATCTAACAGAGCGGAACCGCTCAACCCGTCCCCAAACCCGCAATGGTTACAGGTCGGGTGGGCGTCGGCTGGCCTTCCAAGGCCGGAGCCAAGTCAACTCTCGCACACGTCTGCGATTCAGAATGTTCAGCTCATGGACACGACGAAGTTGCGCGACAGCCTGTCTCATCTGCCTGGGTTTTGCCACAGCGGGCGCCCATGCGCAGCTGTCCTGGACGCTGCAGCCCACCACGTTCGGTGACACCTTGAACGCGGTGGCTTTCGGCATCGATGACGCAACGGGGGACCGCCAATTCGTCGCAGTCGGAACCAACACCGTCAATGCAACGGTCGCAACCTCGCCGGACGGTCTCAACTGGACGCGACAGAACTCGGGCATCGGTGGTGCTTTTTCCGGTGTAGCGCATAACGGGGCGGTCTGGGTGGCGGTGGGGACCAATTCCGCCGCCGCAATCGCGGCCACCTCGCCGGACGGCATGACCTGGACGATGCGGAGCACCGGCCTCGGCGGCACGCTCAACGACATCATCTGGTGGGGAACGGAGTTTGTCGCCGTCGGTGGCAACAGCGGCCAGGGAATCGTCGCGCGGTCACCCGATGGGGTGGCCTGGACGTCGGAATTCACCGGAGTCGCGACCACCTTGAACGCCATCGACACGAGCGGATTCAAGGCGCTCGCGGTGGGCTCGCAGGGACAAATGTTAGAGTCCATACAGCATGGCCCCTTTCAGCTGCGGACGGCGGTGACGGGGAACGAACTCTTGGGGGTGACATTCAAGCGCGCGACGCCGACCGAGGGGCTCTTTTTCGCGGTGGGAACCAATGGCGCGTTGGTCCGTTCCGACGACTTCGGCGGCACTTTCGGCGTCGTGCCACCCGTGACCGCCGATCACCTGCACGACCTCGCGTGGTCAGGTGCAACCACCGTAGCGGTGGGGACCGATGGGCGCGTCCTCTGCTCGACCGACAACGGTTTGATGTGGAACGACCAGATCTCAATTACGGGCAACCACCTGTACGGAGTGACCTTCGGAGTGTTGCCGGACGGCACCGGGCGCTTCGTGGCGGTCGGGACCACGGGCGCGGTTCATACCACCGATTTCGGGATCAGTTCCGGCGGCGGCGGCACCCTCAATATCACCGTCGATGGTCCGACCTCGTTCACACACCTGGATGGCAGCGGCGAGATCACCCTTGCCGCGAGCGGGGGCGACGTCGATGTCGCGGTCGTCTCACCTGCGAATTGGATTACGAACGACTGGGGCGGCGGCAGCCAGACGATTCCGGAAGATACGCAGCGGACGCTCACCTTCGGGGTAACGCAGAACTTCGAGCACACTCCCAGATCCGGCACGATATTCATCCACCACAACGGCGTGACGGAGGTCGGAATCTCCCAGTCGGGCGGGGTGCCCGCCACGCCCAGCACCATTCCGGCAAAGTCCACCACGGGTGAATCGATCGGGCTCACGCTCAACGAACCGGTGCGGCCGGTCAGCGGCCACCGGGTGGAGCGCTTCCTCGGACTCGA
>CAUYYU010000285.1:0-3353 GCA_963577415.1 Chloroflexota bacterium | reverse complement strand
CACTTCCAAGACTTGCTCTACCGTATGAAGTTCCCGGAATGATGATTTGAGAGTCGAAACGTAACCGTCAGAATGATTTGACAATTGTAAACATCCGCTGTTGTTGCCACCCCACCTGCAACCGAAACTCCCAGACGCTTCGCGAAGAGTTTCTCAGGTCAGGCCTTCTCGCCCGAAGAACTCACCATGCGCGCGGTTCCCGTCGACGCCGAAGACAGCGCTGAGATGCTGGCGGCATGGAAGCCTCGGGGTGCAATTCCCCGGGGCTACTCGGCGGTGCCGGTCAACCGGCATCCCTGCCGCGACCCTGCTTCCCCCGTCAGGTGGTGAGAAATGCAGGCTAGCTCCGCGCTTAGGCCACGGATTCAATCTCGATCCACGACTGAAGCCGGCGAACCGCTGCATGGACCTCGCACCTCGATAGCCGCTACCATCAGGTATCCGGTAGCGGTACAATCTCTGTGTCGATGGTCGGCCACTTGTAACGACGCAATTAACAGGAGGTGACAAGGTTTGCCACGCCATGTCGGCTGCAACCGCCGTTGCGTCTTGGTGCGCGTCCGCCAAATGTCATCTTTCGAAGGTGTTCGACCCGGAAGACTCGGTCGGATAGCTTGTACGGAAAGCCCATCCGCTGGACACTGATGTACTTGAAGGAAGGAAAAAATGTGGTCTTTGCGTTTCATTAGAGCACTCGGGATGGCCCTGGTCGTAGCAGCGGCGCTGTCGTGGTCAGTGGCCCGGGCGCAACCGGTCACTACCGCTGACCTCGAGCAGGCGGCCGGTGACAACTCGTCATGGCTGATGTACAGCCGAGACTACTACGGCCAGCGCTTCGCTGATCTTGACCAGATCACTCCGGCTAATGTGGACCGGCTGCAGCCGGTGTGGTCGTTCGCGACCGGCGGTGAGAATCGCGGGTTGGAGGCCACGCCGCTGATTCACAATGGCGTGCTCTACGTTTCAGCCGATGGATCGAGGGTGTTTGCGATCAATGCCCGAACCGGCGCCCAGAAATGGAGCTACGACCCGAAGCTGCCCGATGAAGCCGAGCGCGTGTATTGCTGTGGGTCGATCAACCGCGGCGTGGCGCTGCTTGGCGAACTGGTGTACGTCGGCACGATGGATGCGCGCCTGATCGCGCTCCACAAGGACACCGGCGAGGTCGTCTGGGAGATCGAGGTCATCGAGTGGGAACAAGGCTATAGCATCACCGGAGCGCCGCTGGCAGTGAAGGATATGGTGCTCATCGGCGTGGCCGGCGGTGAGTACGGCATCCGTGGCTTCGTCAAGGCCTATGACGCCAAGACGGGCGCTTTGCGCTGGACCGCTTATACGATCCCCGGTCCTGGCGAGCCGGGCAACGACACCTGGCCTGGCGACACCTGGAAGAACGGTGGCGGCTCGACCTGGACCACCGGCGCCTACGATCCCGAGCTGAACCTGGTCTACTGGAACACCGGCAACGCCGGGCCCTGGAACTGCCACGTACGCAAGGGCGATAACAAGTGGACCGCCGCGACGATTGCGATCGACGCCGATAGCGGCGACATCGAGTGGGGTTTTCAGTACACCCCGTGGGATTGTTGGGATTACGACGCCGTGAGCACACCCTTGCTCGCGGACCTCACCCTTGGCGATGCAGGGCCCGTCAAGGCCCTTTTTCACCACGATAAGAACGGCTTCTTCTATGCGCTGGACCGCACCAACGGCAAGTTTATCTACGGCGAGCCCATTGTTCCCGGGATCAACTGGGCATTCGGCCTCGACCCGCAAACCGGCCGCCCCGCGGTGAACCCGGACATGGTAGCCGAATCGGGCGGCCCGGAGGTCGGTCCGATCATTCCCAGCCTCGAAGGGGCGATCGACTGGCAGCCGCTGGCCTACAACCCGGATCTGGGATACATCTACTTTATGTCCAATCAGTGGGCGATGGGATACAAGTTCTGGGCGGAAGACCAATTTGAGCCCCCCACCAACGGTGAGTTATACATGGGCGCTGATTATCAGCAGTACATGACCAGTGAGAACCCCGGCAACTTCGTGGCGTTCGATGTAGTCAACCGCAAGGTGGTGTGGCGAAGTGTCAGCCCCGCGCCTTTTTGGGCGGGCGCTGTCGCTACTTCGAGCGGGCTTGTCTTTACCGGAGACATGCGCGGCTACTTCATGGCGTTCGACGCCCGCACGGGCACGCTGCTGTGGCAGTTTCAAACCGGCTCGGGCATCATCGGCAGTCCCATCACCTACGAGCTTGATGGCACGCAGTACTTGGCCGTTCCCTCCGGCGGCATCGGCGGTGACAT
Organism: Chloroflexota bacterium; assembly: GCA_963577415.1. Classification (GTDB taxonomy): domain Bacteria; phylum Chloroflexota; class UBA11872; order UBA11872; family VXNJ01; genus JASLPR01. The sequence goes on along the minus strand of CAUYYU010000285.1, from coordinate 1,050 downwards.
GGCGTTCTATTACACCGAACCGAAGGCCGGTAACATCTGGGTATTCGCCCTGGACGGTGGCGGCCCGGCGCGTGTTTCGCCCGGGACCAATCTGACCCTCCTCGAGGGTGGCCTGCCGAAGGTCGGGGAGCCAGGTCATACGCTCGGCGGCAGGGTCTTGCCTGGGTACGGCTTCCCGCCCACCGAAGGCGGTGAGCCAGTGCGAGCAGCGGCGGTCCCGCAGGCGGCCGAGGTGGAGATGACGAACCCCTACCTGGATCGAAATGCGGCGATCTCTCAGGGGGAGCGACTCTACCGCACGCGCTGTGTGGGCTGTCACAAATCCCAGGGCGGCAGCGGTCCGAATGTATTCAGAACCAAACTCAGTCCCGGGCAGTTCTTTGACACAGTGGCGAATGGGCGCAAGGGAACCGCAATGCCCGCGTTCGGCAGACTGCTCTCGCGCGACGAAATCTGGCAGATTCACGTCTTGCTTGTGTCTCGCGACAGCCTATGAGAACACGCGGACAAACTCGTTACAGTTTGCGAGACTTTCACCAGCCTCTATGGAAGGAAGTACCCCAAGGCAGTCGAGTGCCTCGCCAAGGACCGCCAGCCACGCCCGCGCGGTTTCCGCCTACTCTTGATCGCGGTTCGTGGCCTCGATCAGGATCTGATTCAGAAGCATGCTTTGGCGGGGCAGCGCGAACTTTCCCGGTGGAAACTCGTTAGCGAGCAGAAGGAAGGCCATGATATCAGCGTTCACTGCCCGGCTCAGGCCCCCTGGATCGTCTTCCGGCATCGTAATTCGAGTGCGCTCAAAAAGGTCGCCAACCGACTGGCCGTTCCAGGTACTGAGAAACTCACTGCCGGTCAGGGCTGGCGCCATTTCCACGCCCTCGAGCGCCGAGCCATGGCACGCCGCGCAACGCTCATCGTAGACGGATCGGCCGCGGTCCGCCTGCTCCTCGGTATAGACACCGTCCCACACCGTACGCGAGGGCGCTTGTGCTCGAATCGCGGCTAGAAAAAATCCACCTGCCGCTGCAACAACGGCGACCACGGATATAA
>CAUYYU010000284.1:0-3353 GCA_963577415.1 Chloroflexota bacterium | reverse complement strand
ACGTCCCCGGCTTCTAGGCGCAGGGCGGCTTTGGCATCGATGGCTCGCCATTCTCCGTCGTAACGGACCCGATCCTCGCCGGGCCGGCCCGGTTCGCCGCTGGCGACTCCATAGGGCGGCTTCCGTCGGCGTTCGGCCAGGACGGTGACCTGAGCTGAGGCCAGGAGGCGGATATCGCGGCGGAGGCCGTCGCCGCCGGAGTGGAGTCCTCGCCCGCCGGAACCGCGTCTGATCTCGTAGCGTTCGACCAACACGGGCAAAGAAAATTCGAGGGCCTCGATCGGGGTGTTCCAGGTGTTGCTCATGGCGACGTGGGCGCCGGTGGCGCCGGGTCTGGTCGGGCCGCCGCCGCTGCCACCGCCCATGGTTTCGTAATAGGCGAAGGGCCGGTCGCGATCGGCGTCATACCCGCCCATTGTCAGGTTGTTCATGGTTCCCTGCCCGGCGGCGGGAACCTGATCCGGCAACACCTGGGCGAGGGCTCCCCAGACGACATCGACCACCCGTTGCGAGGTCTCAACGTTGCCGCCGGCTACGGCGTGGGGTGGATCGGGATTCAATATCGAGCCCGGGGGGACGTGGACGTCGATGGCGTCGTACATGCCGGAATTGGCCGGAACTGATTCGCCGACTAAACAGCGAACCACGTAGTAAACGGCGGAGAGGGTGACGGCGACAGGGGCGTTGATATTGCCGTTGACGGCCGGGGGCGTTCCGGTGAAATCGAAGCGGAGCCGGTCGCTCTCGCGGGAAACGGCGACGGTGATGGGGATTCGTTCCGTGCGCTGACCGTCACCGTCGAGGTGGTCGGTGAACGAGTGGACGCCTTCCGGGATTTGGCACAGGCGAGCGGCGGTCATCCGGGCCGAGTAGGCGAGGAGTTCCTCGACCATCTCGAGGAGGGTCACCAGCCCGTATCGCTTCGTGAGCTCGGCGACGCGTCGCTCGCCAACCCGATGGGCGGAAATTTGGGCGGCGAAATCTCCTCGCCGCTCCTCGGGGGTGCGGACGTTGCTGAGGATGAGGTTGAGAATGCCCTCGTCCATCGTCCCTCCGCGAACAAGTTTCAGCGGCGGGATGATGATGCCTTCCTGGTAAATCTCAGTCGAAAGGGGCATGGAGCCGGGGCTCATACCGCCGACGTCGGCGTGGTGGGCGCGGGTGGCGGCGTAGCCGAATAGCGTGGATTGGCCAACTTCGGTGACGAAGATGGGGGAGACGGTTGTTATGTCCGGCAGATGGGTGCCGCCCCGGTAGGGGTCGTTGAGGATCACGATATCACCGGGCTCAGCCGGGTCGCTGGTGAAGAGCTCCATGGCGGCGGAAACGGAAAGGGGCATGGAGCCCAGGTGGACGGGGATGTGGGCGGCCTGGGCGATCATCCGTCCGCGGGCGTCGAAAACGGCGCAGGAGTGATCGCGTCGCTCCTTGATATTCGGTGAAAACGCGGTCCGGTGCATCGTGGCGCCCATCTCTTCCGCGACGGACGCGAACATGTGAGCGAAGACCTGTAACTGAAATGCGAGAGGGGTTTGCAGGGTTCGCACCTTTTGGAAAATTAGCCAGAAGTTTCTCAGTCGAATGATATACTTAAGCAGCCTGTGAGGCAGTGCCTCTACCGAACGATTCGAGACCTGTCTGGAGGGCAGATTGCCCGACGGTTGGGAAGACGAAGTAAAAGAGATTCTTGAGCGGGCCGAGGCGCTTGAGAAGAAAACGGGACGGCGCCGACCGACTCCGCTGCCCAGAGCCGCACGACGCCCGGTGAATCCGCTGGCATTCATTGGGGATTTTATCAGGCAACGAATAGCGACGACCCGGGACATGGTCGTGACCGGGATGGTCGTCGTTTTCATTGCGCTGCTGCTGGTCGCGGTGCCGGGGGGGCGGTATCTGAGTTCGTTTCTGGCGCTGGCGGGAATTGTGCTTTTGGCTATCGCCTACGTGGCGACGATCAAAGCGAACCGGAGTGGTGGGGGAGAGTCGAAGGGTCCCAAGATGTGGCGGGGGCAGGTGATCGATCCGGACGAGCCGCCCGAAGAAGGATTTCTCAAGCGGCTGTTCAACCGCGGGGACCGGGACCGCTAGAAGGTCGACCCGGCGCTACGGCCAATCGCCGTCAGCGAGGACCGGGAGTTTCGCGACTCTGAGCTGATGCCCCCCGTCCGGCCTGGTGAACTCGTAGTAGATGTACAGGGTGTGGCCGACGAGAAGCGGCTCCACGTAACGCACGGAGCCAGCGCCGTGCGGCGAAACGAATAGCGGCTTTGAGGTCGCGAACGGCTCGAAGGAAGTGAGGTCCTGAGAGAAGGCCAGGCTGGCGCGCTCTTCGTAATTCTCGGACACGTCGCGGCTGCCGTCGTAAAAGGCGACGAAGCCAAGCGGTCCCGGGAAGAATCCGGTGACGCGGGCGCAGAAGCCGTCCCACCGGTCGGGCGTCGGCGCGAGCACGTCACCAACCCAGCGCCAGTTGCTGCCATCATCGCTGACCGCAAGCCCGGTGTTGGAAGTTCCCATTCCAGTGGCGATGGTGTCGGAGACCTCCAGCAGGGCCGGGTCCCGGCGCTCTGCCGGCGAGACGAGGTGGTAGCTCATCACCATTCGGTATTTCCCACCGACGCGGACGATTACGGGGTCTTTCACCCCGGCTATCTCCTGAGTGTCCGGATCGAGGACGATTTCGTGAGTGGCGGTATCGAAGGCGGAGGGATCGGAGCCGCGGATCATCCCGATCTTCCAACGGTCGTCGTTTTCGTCCACGAACCCGTAAGCGACGGCCCACTCGCCGCCCGGAAGCCTGAAAATGCTCCCGCCTTCGATGGAGACAGATCCGATGTCTTCCTTGCGGCAGGTCCAGACATCCGCGAACGCGATACCATCGGCACCGCGAGCGATGCGGAACTCGATGCCACGGCCCTTGGCCTTCTCGACGCGGACGCGGTAGTAGAGGTAGAACTGGCCGGTCTGTTCGTCGAAGTAGGCGCCGGGGGCGCCGCACCAATAGCCGGGACCGTCGCCGAGTGGTTCCCGGACGACCAGCCCGGCCTCAGGATGGAAGGCCGGCACACCGCTGAGAATGCGCGCGCCGTCGGTAGGCTGGGACATGGTGGCCACCTCCGGATAGCGGGCTGCCGGTCAAGGTACGATTGTCGCACCCGGCCGGGACTTTATCCCGTTCCGGCGGACACTGTCGAACCCACACAGGATGCGCGGATGAACATCGCCGATATCAAGCCGAAGGACGAGGTTGCCGGCACGTATATGGTGGCGGAGTCGGCCACTGCGGAAGCGCGGACAGGGAAGGAGTATCTGCGGATCACTCTGCGAGATCGGGAGGGCGATTCGATACTGGG
>CAUYYU010000283.1:0-3355 GCA_963577415.1 Chloroflexota bacterium | reverse complement strand
ACGCGAACGTCGGGTTGTATTAGGCTGGGTGGCCTGGCAGGACCGAGGATGTACAAGGGGAAAAGGATGAAGATCGCTGAGGTTCGCACCACGTTGGTGGCGATTCCGCGGGACCCGCCGCTGGCAGACGCGACGTCGGTGAGCATGGGAATGGGCGGGCATTGTTTCGTCCATATCGTCACGGACGACGGCATGGAAGGCCTGGGGATGTCGACGGCGAGCCGGGCGGTGCGGGCGGTGATCGATCATGACCTGAAACCTCTGCTGGAAGGGGCCGATCCGCTGGATATCGAGGGACTGTGGCGGGAGATGTTCTGGCGGGTGCGCGGGATCGGTCGGAAGGGAGTGGCGTTCCAGGCGATTTCGGCGGTGGATATCGCGCTGTGGGACCTGAAGGCCAAGAGTGTGGGGCTGCCGCTGTACAAGCTGCTGGGACCGTGTCGGGAATCGGTGCCGATCTACGGCAGCGGCGGGTGGACTTCGTTTACGGAGGCGGAACTGGTGGAGGAGCAGCTGAGATACGTGGAGCGGGGGATGACGCGGGTGAAGATGAAGGTGGGGAAGGATTTTGGGTCGAGCACGGACGAGGATGTGCAGAGGTTGCGAGCGGTGCGCAAGGCGGTGGGGGACGAGGTGGTGATTTACATCGACGTGAACAACGGGTACACGGCGAAGCAGGCGATCGGGATGGCGCGGAGGTTCGAGGAATTTGGTGTGGGGTGGTACGAGGAGCCGGTGCTGGCGGACGATATCGATGGGCTGGCGCGGGTGGTGGCGGCGGTGGATATCCCGGTGGCGACCGGGGAGCATGAGTACACGAAGTACGGGTTTAAGGACCTGATTTCGCGTGGCGCGGCGGACATCGTGCAGCCGGATGTGGGTCGGGTGGGGGGCGTGACGGAGTGGATGAAGGTGGCGGTGATCGCGGATGCGTTCAATCTGCCGGTGGCGTCGCACAGCTATGGGTTGGTGCATTTGCACATGGCGTGCGCGACGCCGAACATGATGGTGGTGGAATGCCTGGGTTCGAGGGAGGCGGAGGACGTGATTCTGTATAAGGAGTTTGAGGTGCCGGCGGGAGCGGAGTGGTCGCCGGACCGGGACAAGCCGGGGCTGGGGCTGGAGCTGGACCCGGCGGCGGTGGAGAAATACGGGGTCGATTAGCGCAAGTGGGGTGAGCGCGGAGGGTGGGATTTGGCCGGGGACGGAGGTGCGTGTGGCCGGTGGGAGTTGGCGAGGTTGGGCTCAAAGTGTCTCCGGCGTGCGGACAGAACCGGTTCGCGGCGGGAGTGGGCAGGAACCGTGGGGCGGACTCGATGACGCAAATGATAGGGGCGCAGAGCGTGGCCGGCGATGGCAAGTTGTACATGTCGTTTGGCCAGGGCGAGCTGGCATGGTCGATGTGCGCGATATCGCCTCGTCGGCGGCGAGCATCCTGACGGCGGCCGGAGACAAATTTGTGGGCAAGACCTACACGCCGACCGGGCCGGAGTTGATTTCGCTGGGCGCGGTGGCGGGGGCGCTCTCGTCGGCGCTGGACAAGCCGGTGGATTATGTGGACGTGCCGATCGACGGCAGCCGCCAGGCGATGCTGGGGATGGGCTTTCCCGGGTGGACGGTCGAGGGATACCTGGAGTATTTCCAGTCGTACAGCACAGGCTGGGGGGACTTCGCGAACGACGATGTCACCACGGTCACCGGCAAGCTGGCGCGCTCTATAGCCCAGTTCGCCGAGGACTTCGCGGCGGTCTTCCAGGGCGGCTAGGCCACCCTCCGAGAGAGACTCGCGCCCGCCGGACCGGCAGGAATATAGGCTGACCGCGGCGGTTGGTTGTGCTGTCGGCGTAGCCGACAGGCCGGGTCCGCGACGGGGATGATGTTTCGGTGGAGTTAGTCGCCGGCGGCGGGATCTGGCATGTCGCGCAGGGCGGTCTCGATGGGGACGATCACGGCGGGGTCGTCGGTGAGGGCGAGGGCGGCTTCCAGGTCGGCGCGAGCGTCGACGATGCGGCCGATGTTAGCGTAGGCGAGGCCGCGCCCGAGCAAATTGAGGGGATCGTCGGGGCCGAGTTCGACGGCCATGTTGAAGGCGACGAGACCGGCGTCGTAATCGGTCTGCATGCCCAGCATGTGGCCCCGGTTCCAGTAGGCAAGGGAGTAGGCGGGTGCGGTCTCGATGGCGGTGGCAATGTGCCGGAGGGCGGTGTCGCCGTCGCGGCTGCGGTAGTGGGCGATGCCGAGATTGAGGTGCGCGGCGGAGAGAGCGGGGTCGAGCTGGATGGCGCGATCGAAGTCGGCGATGGCTTCGTCCAGATGGGCGAGTCGCAAATGGACAACGCCGCGGTTGAAGTGGTCATGGGCGTGTCCGTCGCCGTAGGCCAGGATGAGATTGAAGCCGGCGAGGGAGTCGTCGAAGTTCTCTTCCTCGAATAGGAGGGCGGCGTGGGTGACGGCGGGGCTGGCTCCGGCGTATACGAGCGGGGGCTCGGGCTGAGGGCTAGTGACGGCGCAGAGGCATTCGTTGGAGGTGTAGCCGTATTCGTCGAGGACGACGGACTCTGCGGCGGTGGCGGGGGATGGGGCTTCTATGGGGGTCGCAATTTCGGCTCGTTCGGTGCGTCCGCAGGCGCTGAGGGCGAGGAGAATGAGCCCGGCCATGGTGGCGGCGCGGGAGATCCAGCAAGGTGGCATTTCAATCCCAGATGTCGGAACGTGACTCAGCCGGGGTGGGACGGATGGGCCTGAAGGCCCCGGGACGGTAGATGATACTGTTTTGGCGTCTGAACCCGCGGAGGTAGGCTGCGGCTTGAAGCGTAAGTCCATAATATGGATTGTCGGCCTGATATTGGCGTCGGCACTGGTTGGGTGTGGGACGGAACGGGAGCTGGTGGTGAGCGCGCCGACGGTCGGGGCGGAAGTGCTGTAGCCGGCGGCAGTGGCGGAGCCGGATGCACCGGTGGGGGACGGGGATGGCGAGATCGGGCCGGGTCGCACTATCTACGAAGCCAACTGTGCAGCTTGCCACGGGATGTTGGGGGAAGGCGAACCCAACTGGCAGGTTGCAAGGGCCGATTACACGCGTCCGGCGCCGCCACACGATGCGAGCGGGCACACTTGGCATCATGCGGACGCGCAGCTCTACGAGATCGTTTTGCGAGGAGGAAAGCTGTATGAGTCCCCGGCTTTTAAGCGCCGGATGATCGCGTACGAGGAGATACTGACGCCGGCGGAAATCCGGGCGGTGCTTGAGTACATCAAGACGTTCTGGGGGCCGGAGGAGATCTCGACGCAGGCGAGGATTAGCGCTGTGAATCCGTATCCGGGGGAGTAGGCGGTGGGGCCGGTTGATGGGGGT
>CAUYYU010000282.1:0-3363 GCA_963577415.1 Chloroflexota bacterium | reverse complement strand
GAAGGCCCTCGTCGCCTTCCAGCAAGAACAAGGTCTCGTCGCCGACGGCATCGCCGGTCCGCTCACGCAGATCGCCCTCTACGGCCGACTCACGCGCTACCCCGTGCCGCGACTCTCGAGCGCGGAGATCGTTCCGAGTCTACCTCCGGTTTCCGCGCCCGCGACGTCGCCTGCGCCCAAAGCGCTCGAGACACAGACTCGTTCAGGACCAGACTCCGGCCCGGGAGAACGCGGATGAGCACGATTCTCAAAGCACTCCGTCGACTCGAAGACGACAAGTCGACCGAAGCCGCGAGTTCGCAATCGCTTCCGCCCACCGACCCAGGCGCCGCCAGCGAACTACGCAACCGAATTCTCACCAAAGAGGCCGCCGCCCACCACGCCAGTGAGAACGAATTCACCGACCCGCTGGCCTCCAATCAAAGACTCTTCCTGTTCGCCTTGGTCGCCGTTCTGCTCGTCGGCCTTGGCGTGGGCGTCTACTCGACCCTTTCGAGCGAACCGGAGTCACCAACCTCGTCCGTTGCCAGTACCGACGTAGCCGCCCGCGAAAACCCGCCGCCCCGCCCAGTGCCGCCCGTGCCGATCGCCGCCGCCGCCCCGATCCCGGCGACTCCGCCCGAAGACACCCGCGAAAAAGTGGCCAGCGCGGCCGTGACACCCACGCCCGCCGTGCTCGCGGCGCAATCGCCTGCGCCGCCGCCGAAAACTCCAAGCAACGCCATCACGCCGACCGACGCTCCGGGTGGAAGAGAAGAAATCGCCGCCGCCCGTCGAGCCCAAGCGCGCGAAGAGCGCGCCGCGGCCGCCCGTCTGAAGGAAGCGCAATCCCCGCTGCCCGATCCGACCCCAGCCAGGATCGCGGAGCCACCCCGGAAGCCTCAGCCCCAGCCGACGATCGCCAAGGCCGTGGTCGAAGTCCCGAAGACTCCTGTTTCTACGGCCGCACCGATTACGAAGTCACCCGCGCCGAGCCCCGAACCGCTGGCCAAGACTCCGGCGCCGATCGCACCCGAGACCGCCTCGGTAAAGGAGCACACGAGTCGAGGTCTGCCCGACGTCACCGTCGTGAATACCGCCTGGCACCCCCGACCCGATCGCCGTTCCGCAAAGATTCGGCTCTTGAAGACGAACGAAACCCTGTCGCTCAAAGAGGGTGATGCCGTCGGCGGTCTCGTCATCCGGGAAATCTCGCCCTCGGCCGTACTCTTCCTCTCGGGAGAGATCGAAGTCCGTCTGCGCGTCGGTCAACCCGGAGCCGGCGGCTGAACCCGAAGCCGCCCGTCCCTTGCGGTCGGTCGACCCAGATCCGCGGGACTCCGGACCCCGAGTCCCCCGCGATTCAGGACATGCGTGTAGATCATCGTCGTATTCAAGCTGCGATGGCCTAACAACTCCTGAACCGTCCGGATGTCATAGCCGTTCTCGAGCAGCGCTGTCGCAAAACTATGTCGAAACGTATGCGGGGTCACCCGCTTCACGATTCCCGCCTCGGCCCCCGCCCGCCTGACATGCCTTTGTATCGTCGTCTCGAAAACATGATGCCGCCCAACCCGCCCCGTGCGCGGACAAGCCGACATCCGATTCGAAGGGAAAATCCATTGCCAGCGCGCTTCCCATCCCGCGTTCGGATATTTTCGAGCCAACGCGTCCGGAAGCTCCACCTCGCCGTAACCCTTCGCCAGATCCTCTTGATGCAGCGCCAGCGACTGCGTAATTCGCTGTCGCAACCCGTCCATCGCCCGCTCCGGCAACACCGTCAACCGATCCCGCCGCCCCTTCCCATCGCGCACGCGAAGCTCGCCACGGTCGAAATCAATATCCTGGACCCGCAGCTGCAGAGCCTCCTTCAATCGCAGCCCACCACCCCATAGAAGAAGGGCGATCAACAGCGAATCCCCACGCAGCCGAGCGAGCACCAACTCGACCTCCGCCACCGTCAGCACGACCGGCAGTCGCGCCGGTCGCTTCGCCCGAATCAATCCCTGCAGTTCCCCGACCTCGCTTTTCAAGACGTATCGATACAGGAAGACCAACGCATTCAAAGCCTGATTCTGTGTACTCGCTGCCACCCCCAGATCCACCGCCAGATGATTCAGGAAGGCCTCGATCTCCTCGCGCCCCATCTCCTGCGGATGCCGCACCCCATGAAAATAGATGAACCTTTTCACCCACCCGACATAGGACCGCTCCGTGGACAAAGATCTTCGACGAACCCGGAGCTGACTCCGGAGCCGATCGAGCAGTCTTGGACTGCGGCTCGTCCGATCCATCCCGCCACCTCCGGATTCCGCCATCGATCAAATCCCCCAACCGCAGACACGCTCCACCCGTTTTCACCGCGACCAGCACCAATTCACTCAACGGTATAGTTATTTGAGCCCGCCCAAAGAGCGTGAATACCGGTGCACGCCTGCACGTCTCCAAATGCCTGCACCCTTTGCCCGAAATCTCGCCTCGCCCAACTCGCCGCGCTATCCAATATTCGAGCACGACGGCGTCTGAGAGCAGAGGAAGGGACCTGGATATCCAAGAGAGGCAACGCAGAACGACGCATCCCGAGCCGCGAATTGAAAAGCACCAACTTTTCCCGCAAAATATACAAACGGTAAATCCCGCACTACCGCGGGTTACTAACCTGTTAGGCGGCTCTGACTGGGAAACGTGACGCTTATGGTGGGAAGGCGCGGAGTAGAAACAGTCCTGGCCTACTGGACGCTCGTCGTCCTAGCCATCTACATTCCAGTAGAAACGTGGGGTTCCTGGCCTCGGGGTCTTCTCAATCCGTACTACCTAATTGATGCCATTGCCATGGCGCTGTCGCTATGGGGCGCAGTGCATTCCTTGCGCAGCCGGCCGAGGCCATCCCCAGAAATCCTGTGCATTGCTTACGCCTGGTCATCGGCCAATGGCTGGCGTGCGACGTTCGGCAGACTTCGCGAGATCGAGTCCGGGGGAACACTCGCATACGGTTCGGCTGAAATGTGGACCGTTGGCATCGCCACGGCACTTTCGCTCTTAGTGTTTGCCGTACTCTTGCTTCTCGTCATATTGAATCAGCGTGATAGGAGTGTCGGTCAGTGACGCTGCAGCGATTGGGAGGCGGTCCAGCCGCGCAACCGCCGCCTAACAAGCCGTTGCAGCGGACCGGCTGAATGCCTCGTTCCAAATGATGTCTGGTAGAATCGCGAGCATTCCAGGTGTTTCCGCGTTCGAGGCAGATCGCCGCCGGCCGCTGAACGCCGATCCGTTATGCGGCACTTGCCTCGGACTCCTTCGAGTACCTCTTTCTGGGTGTCATTCGCCCCTGTGCTACTTTGCCCAATGTGCGTTTTGAATGGGACCCAGAAAAGGCGAGGGCAA
>CAUYYU010000281.1:0-3367 GCA_963577415.1 Chloroflexota bacterium | reverse complement strand
TTGCTTTTGCGATCATTGGGACCAGCGTCGGAGCACTCTGGGGCTGGCTCGTCGGAAAGTTCTTCCGCGGCATGTACCGCATGATGCGCGTCGACTGACCTAACCCCGATCACTCTCGTGGAGCCATACATGCCACCTGCCGGAGATCGCTTCGTCCTGTGGGAGATGAGCGACGCACACGTCGGATCTGACCTGATCAAGGGCGACGGACGCCGGAGCATCGCTGAAGCGATCGAACAGTCGGAAGGCCCCAACGACTTCGATTGGGACGTCGCCGTAAATCTGGGTGACTTCTCGGGCAACCAGGGTTCCCCAGAGGATGACGAGGTTCGAGTCCGCTGCTACCTCCACACATCGCAGATCGCACCTCAAGGCTGGTACCCCCCAGTGTGGAACGCACGCTAAAGTTGCGCCACGCTTTTCAGGCGTCCTGATCCAAACAAGTAGATGGAGCTCCCGGTAAATGCCCACGGTCCTCGAAATGCTGGATATGAGCGGCCGCAGCGCCATCGTCACCGGCGGTGGCACGCACCTTGGCCGCGCCATGGCGAGCGCGCTGGCAGAGATGGGCGCATCCGTCTTCATCGCCAGCCGTCGCGCTGAGTTGTGTGAAGAGACGGCCGAAGAACTTCTGGGGCTTGGCCTGGACGTAACCGGTATCGGCTGTGACGTCACGGACGAAGCCCAGGTCGATGCACTGGTCGACAGGGTGATGTCGGACCGGGGTCGATTGGATGTGATGGTCGCCAACTCTGGCGGTGCATTCACGAACTCCTACATCCCGGACGCCAGCATCGATGAGTTCCGCCGCACCGTGGATCTAAACCTGACCGGCACATACATTTGCGCCCAGTCTGCTGCACGGGTAATGATCCCGGAACGCAGGGGCGCTATCGTCACGATGGGTTCGATCCACGGTTTTCTGACGTCCGATAAGCGCATGTACGAGGGTCTGCCTACTTTCAGGCGCTCAGGACCTCCGTATCAGGCGGCGAAGGGCGGGATCATCAACCTGACCCGTGGATTGGCCGCCGAGCTGGGCGAGTACGGCATCACAGTCAACTGCATCAGCCCCGGACAGATCCCAAAATCGACTACCGATCAGGGTCACGTCGAGCGCTCACGTCAGGCGATCCCGTTGCAACGGACGGGCACCTCGGACGATCTCAAAGGGGCGATCGCGCTACTGGCATCTCCCGCCGGAGCGTGGATCACCGGCCACAACTTGATAGTTGATGGCGGTTGGTCCATCTGGTGACCCCAGTGGCGCCGGCTATCTACAGGGGACTTGTCTGTGGGACAGCGCGCTTATGCGTTGATGGTTGTTCTGCTGCATCTAGCCTGAAGTAACTGTGCGGTCACTCGTCTTCATTAGTCTTCGGCGCTAGCAGTCGCAACGCCATCGCAATGTCGACCACGTTCGGACCATCGAGCGCCAACGCGATCTCGACCTTCCGGCCCGGGAGCAATGTCACTTCTCGCTCGCCGTCCAGTGCGATTGTCCCCGGGCGTCGTTCGATCAGCCGTCTTTCACCCGGCTGCAACACTCCCCACTCTGCTACCGATACTACCGGCACCATCCCGGGCGCTATCGGCGCCTTCACGGATCGCGAAGTTGGACCATCGCCCTTGCCAAGTCGGATTCGCAGTCCGAAGGCCTCATCGATAGACACAGGTCGAAGGCGCGCGCCCACAGCGGAAATACCGATGCTGGCGGGTTCCGCCCGGGTCAAAAACACCTCTTCCACCGTGTCCATGTTCCACACGGCGCGCGCGCCAACAAACATCTCGGTAGAAACAGCGGCGTCGATCAACGCCATGTCTACCCATTCGTCGTCCACGAAAATATTTAATCGCTTGCACCGGGTGATCGCGGCATCTACGCCGTCGACACACGCGGCAATCGAGCCCGCAGCGATGCCGGCGAGCGTGCCCTCCACCATCTGAGGGAACACGTTGTTCGTGCCCGTGGATATCGGAACCAGCGGCACGTCGCCCGCGCCCTTGGCGACGACGCGGTTCGTGCCGTCACCGCCAAGCGTCACGATGGCGCCTGCGCCCTCGGCCGCCATCAATTTCGCAGCCCGGGTCGAACCGTCCTGGTGATCGATACGCGGCATCTCCAGATAACTGGCGTCGATCTGCCCTTCAACGTCTTCCATGGCAGGCGCGGCGAGTCGGCTCAGGTCCGGCATGACGAGTACGCGCTCGACGCCGGTCGATACCAATCCGGCAAATACGCGCTTGAGCGTGTTGGCCTTCTCCTGGTTGGAGACAACCCTACCCGCTGCAACTAGCCGACGAATGTCCTTACCCGCGGCCGGGTTGGCGATGATGCCGACGGTAATCAGGAGGCCATCCACCCGGGTTCAGCAAGGTTCGCAGCGACCGCTCGAAGCAGTTCGCCCGCCGGGAAGCCGTCTACGGCACGGTGGTCAAATGTCAGGCTCAGGAAGCACATGGACCGGGCCACAATGTCACCCTCAAACACGGCCGGTTTCTGCACCACACGCCCAACTCCAAGGATTCCCACCTGCGGTGGGTCCAGCAGCGGGTCAAATGCGTCCACGTTTGCAGATCCAAGATTCGTAACGGAGAAAGTTCCGTGGCGCATATCGTCCACCTTCAAATCGTTGGATTTGACACGAGACATCACCTCACGCACCCGACGGGCGATGTCCAGCGTCGTCATGCCGCCAGCGCCGTGGATGACAGGAACGATAAGTCCCTCCGGCATGGCAACGGCAAACGCCAGGTTCACATCGGCGATCAGCCGAATCTCGTCGCCGGCGAAGTGGGCGTTCATCCGCGGGTGGTCTTTTAGCGCCCTGGCGGTTGCGCCCAGCACCAGGTCCTGGAACTGCGGTCGTAACCGGTACGATCGCCATTCGCCCACAAGCTGGCGCTGCATGGCAACTGCGTTTGTGACATCCGCCTCGGTCGTCAGCGTGACCGTCGGGATACCACCGCTTTCGGTCATTCGCCTCGAAATGGTGGCCCGCAGGCCGGTTAGAGAGATGGTTTCTGCAACAGGTGGCCCATCTTCGACGGGATACGACGGCGCAGCGACTGGAGTTGCGGCAGGTGGCCCGGCGGCGGCGGCTCGGACGTCGTCTTCGAGTATCCGGCCACCCGGTCCGCTTCCGGTCACCGATTCAAGATCGACTCCCAGTTCACGAGCGACCTTCCGCGCGATCGGGGTGATTTGGCGTCGGGCGCCGGCAGCTCCTTGAAGCCCGGCCGGTGAGCCAGCCGCTGGAGTCGGCGAAGGTGTCGGAGCACCCGCTTTTGCATCGGTCATCGGTTCCGGAAGATCGACGGCCTCTTCACCGACGGCGAGGAGCACCGCAAGAAGCGTCCCGGTATC
>CAUYYU010000280.1:0-3375 GCA_963577415.1 Chloroflexota bacterium | reverse complement strand
TCGGACGGGAGGGTCTTGGCACGTGAATTCGATGCCGTGGTGGAGGTCGTGCCGGGTGGTGGCCTATTTCGACCTCCCCGACAGTAGCGCGGCCGGACTCGATCCGAAAAGGTTGGTGGAGTTGGCCCGTGGGCTGGGCGCGGACGTGATCGGGCTGCGAGCGGCAGGGACGTCAGCCTGGTATCGGACAGTGGTTAAACATCAGCCTTCTGTATTTCCCGATGAAGGCCCTGATTTCCTGAGCGATCTCATCGTTGGGGCGAGAGAAGCCGATCTTCAGGTGGTCGTCGGGGTGGACTTTGGCGTGGGGAGTGAGATGGTCCTGAGGCTGCGGCCGGAGTGGTTCGTCAGAGACGACAGCGGCCAGCCACGCGCACTCGGCGAAGGACGCTATCAGGTCTGCCCGCTCGCGGAATTTCGGGGTGAGGCGGTCGCGCTTCCAGTGATGAGGGAGCTGGCGGCTTATGGCCTGGACGGGATCGTCATTCACGGTGCAACGGCGCCACTGTGTCGATGTGGAGCCTGCCGGCGCACCTTCCAGCAGCTCGCCGGGACGGACCTGCCTTCGTTGACGGAAGAAAATTCGTCGGCTCGCACTGAGTGGTACCACTGGTTATGGACAACCGCTTCCGCGGGAACGGCCGCCCAGATACAGGCGCTAGAAATCGATGGGGAGCGGCCGATGGTTGTGGTGGAGATGCTTGGAATAGCCGCGACCGGAAATGAGCGGACCGAGAGCGTTCCAATCGATCTGCATCGACAGGGCGACGTTTTGCTCATCCGCGAGCCCGACCGGACAGATGGCGGGAAGACGCCTGTCTGGGTCCACGGTGTCCGCACACGCCACGGTCTCACGCTCAGCGCGGAGCGCGCCGTGTGGGTGGAGATGCCGTCGGTTGGCTCCGGTGGGGGTAAGAAGGAATTAGCCGTGGATAGCGGAATTAGCATTCTGGCTGCGGGCGGAACCCTATGGAATCGCTTCGTCCGGCATGTGGCCTCTGACGATCCAATCCTGACGGTACTGGCCGGGTTGGCCAAACAGGGGGAGTCGATCCGAACCCGGCTGGGTGAGGCGGTTGACAGCGCACAGGTGACTCTTGTGTGGCCGGAAGGACCGGGTGATGGTAAAGGAATCGTACCGCCGGCCGCCCGTGAGGAATTTTTCGGTTTTACCCAGGCATTCGTTAGTCATGGAGTGCCGTTCGCGGTCCTGCCGGGGCACCTCCTGGAGGTGGACCGTCTGGAGCCGTACCGGGCGTTAGCCTTACCGTCGGCGACAGCTCTAAGCGATCGCCAGATGCACACCATCCGGCGGTTCGTGGGGGGTGGGGGAGGATTGCTGGCCAGCTTCACAACCGGGCTGGACGACGCAGCCGGCAATGCCCGCCGGCAATGGGATCTGGCCGACATGGTTAACGCCTCGTTCGCGGGACACGTCCTTGAATTGGGCGCCGACTACGTGGCGGTTCCCGCGGATCATGCGTGGTTGAAGGCCGGATTGTCTGCGGATTTCGAGATCCCGGCCGAGCACCGACAGGTAATCTTGAGAGTGCCCGAGGGCACGGATGTGCCGATGGAACTCGAATACCGCGGCGAGGCCCGCGAGTTAAAGACGGACATCCCTTTCTTGCTGAGCTCTGGCGACAGCAGAGTCCTTTTGTTCGCCGGGGAGATTGGCCGGATCGTTGGCGACGGCGATGTGGCGGGAGCAGGGAGACTTCTGGCTAACGTGGTGAGGCGTACGATTGAGGAGGATTTCGAAATCGACTTACGCGCGGCGCCAAACGTCGAGATGCGTACCTTTAAGGACGGCCACCGGGTGCTCGCTTACTTGCAGCGGCATGACGCCAGCGGACAGAGGGGAGTCGAAGTGGCTGTCGGCCTGACGTTCCGGGAGGATACACGACCTCCGGAGGCCTACCTGGTTGCGGCTGGCTTGCCGGCACAGCTGGAGTTGGCTGACGGGTGCGCCTGGGCGATCGTTCCGAAGCTTCAGGGGTGGGAGCTGGTGGAATTTGTATTCTCGGACTAGCCCGATCGAGCGATAGGCCCCAACCCGAGTTCCGCGAAGCGGCGCCGAACCATTGTCGGAGAAGGCCCGCTCCGGCGAGCAAGCTCCCGGGGTCCGCGGACCCTGAGCTGAGCGCACCAGGAATTCAGTAGCTCAGCGGGCAGCAGGAACTCGACAGCTAACCAGTCGGCCTCACGCTCAAGAGTGGGATCGCGTTTGCCGGTGGTGCTGCCGCCGTGGTGAAGCGCCAGATGGCCGAGTTCGTGAGCGAGGGTGAAATTGCGGTGTCCGAGAGGGTGGCGGGCGTTGACACCCACGACGGATCGGCCTGGCTCGGGCAACTTGACCAGAACTGCCGAGATGCTGTCGTCCCAGCCATATCTGAAGTCGACTCGGAGTCGGTGGTAGCGGCGCAGGAAAGTTGCCACATCCAGGATGGCGGAACCCGACAGCGGACCCAGCCAGCGGCGCTCTCTACGAGCTGTCGTCTCCGCTCGCAATCTGTTTGGCTCGGCGATCGCGCTCTTCCTCCTGAAGTACGGTGCGATAAAAGTCTCGGATCTGATGCCGGGCCCGGTTGGACAGATCGGGCTGGGAGCGCAAGAACAGTTCGATCGCTGCCATGTCTTGAATTTCCTGGTCGACGCTGGTGTCGCGGGGAATGGACTCGCCGTTCAGAACCCACTGGGCGCCGCTGGCGGTGGGAGCAAGCCCTAGCTGCTCGGCCAGGTCCCCATAAACGCGGACTACTTCAGCTTCTACCGCTGAATTCTATAATGTTAGGAGGATCGATGGCTCCAAATTTGATTGCGGTGGCCGAGGGATTGATGTCTATCGGGAAGGTGGCCAAATACCTTGGGATCAGCACCCGCACCCTCAAGAACTACGAGCGCGACGGCAAGATTCCCAGCGCCCGTCGCAATCCGCTCAACGGCCACCATATCTACCGCCCGGACGATGTCGATCGGATCATGGCCATCATTACCGGGAGAAGCTGGCGGCGGTCACGTTCAACCGGGAGGCAAGAGCGGAGTAAGTCGGGGTGAGCGGCCCCGAATCTGGCAGAGCCTTTTACTAGGGCGATCAGCGTGGCGTCTACATATTGCGGGAAAATCACGGACAGCCCGTACCCGGTTGCTGGCCGCGGTATCGAGGCCACTTATCCCCGAGCGTTTAGATTGACAGGGGGTGACTGGTGGGAGCCTGGCCGAGCGGCAGTAGAGAATCAGACGCTCGACCGTGTGGTCGAGTCGCCTCCCTCCGAGGTTTGTCCGCGGCCGGGGTACAACGGGTCTCACTTCTACATTGAGGTCGATCCTGCTTCCTTCGAACCAGCCGCGGACACCGGATATCTGCGGTGCCGT
>CAUYYU010000279.1:0-3403 GCA_963577415.1 Chloroflexota bacterium | reverse complement strand
CCTGATGTGAACTCCGCGCTCGATCCCGGCGGCCTTGCGCAGCGCCGTCGCCGCCTTCCAAATCAGGTCGTCCTGCTGGGCCAATCTGGCAACGCCCGAGTCCACCGAAATCTCATCCGCCGGTGTGAAGATCAAGGTGTCCGCCAGGCTCACCGCTTGCATCACCGAGACGAGTTCGTGGTAACCGTCTTCGCGCTTCGACGTTATTTCCAGTCCCAGGTTGACCTTCGCCCACGACCGCACGCGTACTTCGCCGTCGGCGCGTTGATCTCGCCCGGTCAATATTCCTCCGTCCGCCTGTACCCCAGAGCTTCCAGCACTTCCTCCTCCGCCAGGCGCATAAGGCGGTAGGCGTCATCATCGTCGTGGTCGTGACCCAGCAGGTGCAGCGTCGCATGGGCTATCAGATAGGCCACCTCTCGCTCCCTGGGCCAGCCTGCTTCTTCCGCGTGCCTGGTCGCGATATCCAGGGCGATAGCGATATCTCCACCTGCCCCTTCGCCAGCTGGAAAAGCCAGTACATCGGTGGGTTTGTCTCCGTCGCGGAACGTCTTATTAAGGTCATGCAGCCGGTCCGCGTCCGCGATCACGCAGGCTATATCCGGGTCTCCCTCACCGTGTAACTCCAGCGTCTTGGCGCAGGTCCGGCTGACCAGGTCCGTTAACGCGCGGGATTCCGACGCCGGCAGCTCAATCTCGATTTCCACGGCCACCACCATCGGCCGCGCGACTGCCTATTCCGCGCCGTCGAGCAGTTCCCCGACGACCTGGCTCACGAGGCCGCCGTCCGCGGTCCCTTTGAAATGACCCATCAGCGGCCCCATCACCTTGCCCATGTCCGACCGCGACTTCGCCCCCACCTGGGCGATGATCTCTCGCGCCGCCGCCTCGACTTCATCCCGGTCCACCTGCTTGGGCAGGTAATCCAGGATGAGCGCCAGCTCGGCCTCCTCCTTCGCCGCCATCTCCTCGCGTTTTGCCTGCTTGAATTCCTCTACCGCGTCGCGGCAGCGCTTGGCCTGGCGGGTGAGGTTCTGGACGATCTCGTCCTCGGTCAGCGGTTCGAGCTTGGCCTTCTCGGCCTTTTGCAAACCGTCTCGGATATTGCGGAGGGCGATGAGACGAGGCTTATCCCGGTCGCGCATCGCCTGCTTCAGCTCGTCGTAAATGCTCTCGGCGATGCCCATCGGCGGTGGCTACCAGTTACGCGGTGAGACGGGGAATCTTAAAATGCGTATTCGTGGTTGATCTGCCGCGCGGCCTTCATCGCCGCCCGGCGGGCCTTGCGGGCGCGGGCCGCCTGTTTCTTCTTGCGGCGCACGCTCGGCTTCTCGAACTGCTTGCGGCGTCGCGACTCTGCCAGCACGCCGTCCTGCTGGACCCGTTTATTGAATCGACGCAGACCGGCTTCAAACGATTCGTTCGGCCGAAACATTACTTCCGTCAAATGCTTCTCCACAGTGGGGCGGCGGCGGGATTCCGTACGTCTGGCGGGGCTGGGCCTAATCGAGTCTGGCCCGTTCCCGCCCACCCATTCGCCGCACATATCTTGCCAGAGTATAGATTTGGCCTCTGTACAGGGTCAACCAGTTTTCGGGATGAGAGACTAGCCCGCTGAAGACTGCACCTGAATGAGCCGAGGCGGAGTGCTAGTCCTCCTTGACCACTGTTTTGTATCCAAGGATCGCCTACGATGACTAGACAAACGCCTCCGTGAAGATGGCGTGTTGCGCGGTCGCCGATTGTTTGACGATCAATGTCCTATCGACGATTGATGCGACGGGCGGGAGTGGATTCCCGGTGATCGCGTACTGGGATACGACGAACGCGGACCTGTAGGTCAGGCGCCGCGCGGGCGCCAAGTGCACCTAGGGTGGGGAGCGTGTCTGACGGGGTCGGCTAGCCGCTGCGGGCGACGGCGGCGGTGAGCTCGGGCCGGCGGCCGTGACGGAGGCTGCGGAACATGTCGGCGGCGAGGGCGATGAGGATGGCGGTGCGGAAGATGATGACGGAGTAGGTGTACCAGGTGGGGAGGCCAAAGCTGAGTCCTAGGGGGCGCTCGAAGAGTTCCATGGCGCCGATGGAGATGGCGAGGATGAGGCCCTTACCGGTGGGGTAGACCAGGAGGAGGAAGGGGAGGAGCCAAGTGACGAAGGATGGACTCCAGCCTTTTAAGAAGATGACGAAGAGGAGGGCAGCGAGGAAAGCCAGGCGGACCTGGTCGACCGGGCGGGGGGAGAAGCGGCCGCGGAGGAGGAGGTAAGCGTAGCAGGCGGCGAGGAGGACGAGGGGGACCAGGGAGAAGTATTCGGGCATGCGGGAGACAAAGGGGAATTCCGTGGCCTGCTCGGGGTTGAGGCGGTGGGGGTTGACCCAGCCAGCGTTCAGGTTGCCCTCGAGGAGGGCCCAGACGGTGGCCCAGGGCGGGCGTGCCATCATGTTTTTCAAGCTCGCGATGGTGGCTTCGGTGCCGAACCAGAGGAAGGGCAGGTAGCCGGCGGCGAGGGTGAGGGCGGCGACGGCGAGCAGGCGGATCCGCTGGCGCAGTGAGTCGGCGTGGCTGAGCAGCAGGATCATGGCGGAGACCGGGATTATCTTGACCATGACGCCGAGCATGGCGGAGAGCGCGGCGGTGTGGCGGTGGCGGTTGAGGGCCAGGTAGACGGCGAGTAGCAGGAAGAAGATGCCCATCGAATTGAAGGTGCGGACCCATTCGTAGATCGGGGCGACGAGGACGACGTAGGCCCAGGCGACGAAGATAGCGCGTTCGCGATTCCAGGCCAGGGTGGCGATCCGGTAGATGAGGGCCAGGCTGGCGATGCCGAAGGGGAGGAGGGCGAGCGTGATGCCGAAGTAGTAGCGCTCGAGGTTTACGCCGAAGGTGGCGACGGCCTGGTAGACGCCGGCCGAAAGCCATGGGAAGGCCGGGGGGTACTCGTACCAGAGTTGCAGGTAGGGCCAGTTGCCCCGATCGGTGTCGAGGGCGAGTTTGTAGGCGTCGAGGTAGGCGGGCCAGGGATCCACGCGGAAGGAGGGCTCGAAGGCCAATAGCACGGTTAGGCGCAGGGCGAGGTAGGCGATGACGATCAGCGAGAAACTGCCCGGCGCGGCGAGGCCGGCACGTCGGAATGCGGCGCGGGCGGAACGCCACTCGCCGCGCAACCAGCCGAGCGCGTCGTCCGCGTGGAGCACTGGCAGAAAGATCTGGACGACGGCGAAGGCGATCCACACCACGTACCAGTAGATCCACGTGCCGCGGTGGTGGACGAAGAGGTGGTGCGCCCAGTCGGAGAAGGTAACGGCGAGGAGAAAGGGCCAGAAGAGCAAAAGGGGCCAGAAGGAGCGGGCGACGGTCTGGAGGGCGGCGAGGGGAGGGATGGGGCGGAGGGCGAGGAGGAGGCCG
>CAUYYU010000278.1:0-3406 GCA_963577415.1 Chloroflexota bacterium | reverse complement strand
ATCGAGCAATACAGCCCGTGCCGCAACGCCGACGTCACCAGCATGGCGTAGCGGTCCAGCTTCTTCCCCGTCGGCAGCGGGTGGCGATGCTCGTGGACCCGCTCGTCCGTCGCCACCAGCGTCACCGGCGATAGAATCGTCCTCCGACCCAGCGCCGTCCTGACCTCCGTCGCTATCTCCTCCTCCGTCTGTCCCGGTTCCAGCCACCGCGCCACTTCCTCCAGCGCTTCCACCGCATCCGCCGCCAGCGCCCGCATCCGCCCGACTTCCACTGGCAGCAGCGCCGCCCGTAGGTCCGTCAGGCCCTCCGCTGCCACCGCCCCTTCCAGCGGCGTGTCCGAAGCCAGCACGCCGTCACCGGCGATACCACGAATCCGCTCCGGCCCGTGGAAGTACAGATCGGTCCAGTCGATCACCCGGTACTCAAGCGGCAGTCCAGCCAGCTCCTCCTCCTCCAGTCGCGGCATCTCCACATTGCTGGTCAGCAGCATCACCTTTTCCCGCCCGTACAACAGCGTGGCCACGCCCCCGGTCTCGAACGTATTGATATAAGACCTGCCTCCCCCCGTCGCCCACGCGAAAGTCGCCACCCCGCCGATCGCCAGCCAGTCCCAGCCCCTCTCCTCCATCAGCGCCCGGACTCGACCCGCCTTGGTCTCGAACTCCGCCCGCCGCTCCCCTACCGAGGCCGTGATGTCGGCGCCTCCCGGCTAGCCGTCAGCACCTGCCGGATCGACTGCAACCGATGCAACAGCCGCGACAGCTCCGAAATGTTCGACAGGTTCAGGCTCACCGTCATTTCCGCCACCCCGTCCCCCGTGGTGTCCACCGTCGCCGCCACGATGCTGTAGCCCTCCTCCGCCACCACCGCCGCCACGTCTCGCAGCAGCCCGCCCCGATCCGTCGCCGTGAGCTTGATCCTGGCGAGAAAGAACGCCTCCTCCGGCTCGCCCCAGGACACTTCAATCGGGTCTATGCCGGCCACCTTCTCGCAGTCCACCGCGTGCACCACCACCTCTCCTCCGTCCCGCACCCCCAATATGTCCCGCTCCGGGGTTGGATTACAGCATGTCCCCAGCCTGGTCGGCAGCCTCACCGTCGACTCAATTCGCTGCGCGCTCCAGCTAACGTCGATCAGCCGCTCTGGCTCGTCCGTCTTGGCGATATTGGGACAGTCGGCCCGGTGTACCGTCACCCCCCGCCCTCGCGTGATGTCCCCCACGATCTCATCCCCCGGCAGCGGAATGCAGCACGATCCCAGCCGCGTGTGCAGGTCGCCCGTACCCGCCACGTTCACGCCCGTCGGAATCGTTGCCGGCCGCGGATGCACCACCTCCTCCCCACCCGGCACCGGCAAAAACGGCTCCCGCGCCGGTTCAATCCCCAGCCGGTTGATCACCTGCGCCGCCGTCACCGCCCCGTACCCGATCGCCGCCACCAGACCCTCCACATTGGAAAACGACAGCCGCTTGATCACCCGTTGCAGGTCTTCCTCCCCCACCTGCGCCAGACCCTCCTGCCCTATTCTGCGCAGTTCATCGTTTAGCAGCGTCCGCCCGAATTCCTCGTTCTCCGCCCGTTTCTGCCGCTTGAACCACTGCCGCACCTTGTCCCGCGCATATCCCGTCTGCACTATCGTCAACCAGTCCCGGCTCGGCCCGTGACCCGACTTCCCGGTCAGGATTTCAATCGTGTCGCCGCTCTCCAGTTCCCGTTTTAGCGGCACCAGCCGCCCGTTCACCTTGGCCCCAATGCAGCCGTGCCCCACTTCCGTGTGGATGCGGTAGGCGAAGTCCAGCGGCGTCGCCCCCCGCGGAAGATCCAGCACATCCCCGTTGGGGGTGAACACGAGCACCTGATCCCCAAAGATGTCCGCCTTCAGGATGTCCACGAACGGCGCCGCCGTATCCAGGTCTTCCTGCCACTCCAGCACCTGCCTCACCCAGGCCAGCTTCTTCACGAAGTCCTCCTGCCCCAGGTGCCCTTCCTTATAGCGCCAGTGCGCCGCCACCCCCAGCTCCGCCTCCCAGTGCATCTCCTCCGTGCGAATCTGCACCTCGAACGGCTTCCCTCCCGGACCCGACAGCGCCGTGTGCAGCGACTGATAATTGTTCGATTTCGGCGCAGAGATGTAATCGTCAAACTGACCCGACACCGCCCGCCACCGCGCATGCACCACCGCCAGCGCCTGGTAGCAATCGTCCACCGACCGCACCACGATCCGCACCGCCATCAGGTCATAAATCTCGTCCGTCTCAATGTGTGCTTCGCGCATCTTGCGATCGATGCTGTACAGGTGCTTCGCCCTGCCCGACACCGCCGCGTCCAGCCCCGCCTCTTCCAGCTTCTCCCGCAGCTGTTCCATCACTTCGTTGACCAGGTTCTCCCGTTCCTCACGGCGGGAATCCAGGCTCTCCGCCAGCTCCCGGTAGCGCTCGGGCAACAATTCCCGGAACGCCCCATCTTCCAGCTGCCATTTCCAGCGGAATATTCCCAGTCGACCTGCCAGCGGCGCGTAAATTTCCAGTGTCTCATCGCAGAACCGTTTTCGCTTCTCCCCCGGCAGCGCGCTCACCGTGCGGATGTTGTGCAGCCGATCCGCTAGCTTCACTAGCACCACCCTGATGTCCCGCGCCATCGCCAGGAACATCTTCCGCAACGACTGCGCCTGCTCCTCCTCCAGGTTCGTGATCTCCAGCATTCCCAGCTTTGTCACCCCGTCCACCAGGTCCGCCACCTCGTGACCGAACCGATCCTGGATGGACTTGAAATCCGCGCCCGCGTCTTCAATCGTGTCGTGCAAGAGCGCCGCCGCGATCGCCGCCTCGTCAAGCCGCAACTCCGTCAGCAGCAGCGCCACCGCCAGCGGGTGGGTGATGTACTCGTCACCCGACAGTCGCTTCTGCCCGGCGTGAGCCTCCGCCGCGAACGCATACGCGTCTTCGATCAGGTGCAACGCCCCCGCCCGCCTGGGTCCCCGGATGTACTCCCCCGCCCGTTCCAGCAATTCTTCCAGGCTGCCCGGCACGTCCGCCACCACCCGAGTGTGCTCTACCTCATGAATCTGCACGCTCACTGGGCTGCTCCCGGCTCGCTGGACGCCCTACTCGGCCGTCCTTACGTCCTCCACAAGCATATCCAGCCTTGTCGCCCCCTGATAGGTGGATTTACCAATTTTGAAGCAAACGTCGTACCAGCTCCCCGGTTTAAGCCCCGCCGCGTACCGCCCGCCTCCAAACCAGATCGCCGTTACGTCCGCCCCCAGCCCCGCGAACTCCGGCCTCAAATGCGAGCGGTCCTTGCCCACCGTCCGCCGGTCCGCCAGGCGCAATCCCTCCACCGCGAACACTGGCGCTCGAAATCCCTCGCCATAGGGTTCCAGGTCCGTCACCAGCTGCCACGTGTC
>CAUYYU010000277.1:0-3411 GCA_963577415.1 Chloroflexota bacterium | reverse complement strand
CGGCGGGTCGGGTGGCCAGCCAGAGCACGTGCTCGGCGACCTCCGCCGGAGTTTTGGCCCGCTCGCTGGGGTTTTCGGGGGAAGGGAGGCCGCCGAACTGCCGCGCGATCTCTTCTTCGTCATCCAGGTGCGTCGCCCACGGCAGCATGACCGTCGCGGTGGGACCGGGGATAAACTCGTTGACCTCGATACCCCGATCCCAGAGTTCGATGGCCATGCACTTCGTGAGCATGCTGAGGCCGGCCTTACCCACCCCGTAGGCGGAGCGCCTGGCGACCGCCGTATGGCCATTGCCCGATCCAAAGTTCACGACCCGGGCGCCCTGGGATAACTGGGATATGAACGCGCGGGACACGAAGTACGGACCGATCACGTTGGTGGTGGAGGTTTTCGCCCAGGCCAGCGGGTCGGACTCGGCGATGGGATCGGTGTCGGCGCCGGCGGCGGCGTTGTTGATCAGGATGTCAACGGAGCCGAATTCGGCCGCCACCTCGGCTGCGAACGCCTCAACCTGATCCCATTCGGTGATGTCTACGATCCGGGATACCACCCGGGCGCCGCCGGCTCGTAATTCTTCCGCGACCGGGTTGAGTTGGGACGCAGTGCGGGCACAGATGGCGATGTGCGCTTCCTGGGCGACGAAGAGGCGGGCAATGGCGCGACCGACTCCGCGGCCGGCGCCGGTCACGACCGCCACCTGACCGTCGAGACTTGGTTGGGGCACTTGTTGTTCCTTTCGCGGGCAAATCCGACTGTCGTGAATCGGAAAACGGGGTGGTGAGATGGGCGAACTGACCTCCCGCGAACGTGTGGCTTTGGCGCTGGCGCACCGAGAACCCGACCGCATCCCGCTCGACCTCGGTGGCACTATGGCCACCGGCATGCACGTGAGCACCGTCTACAAGCTCCGCCAGGCCCTCGGCCTGGACGCCCCGGGAATCCCGATCAAGGTGATCGAGCCCTACCAGATGCTCGGTGAGATCGGAGCCGATCTCGTCGACGTTTTGGACGTCGACGTGGTGGAACTGCCCGGCCTCATGACGGGATTCGGCTTCCCAAACGAGGGGTGGCGCGATTGGGCTACCTTCGACGGGACTCCAGTGTTGGTGTCGGCGGGCTTCAACATCGATCCTGAGCCCAACGGTGACATCCTCATGTATCCCGAGGGCGACAAGTCTGTGCCGGCCAGCGGCCGCATGCCTCAGGGCGGCTGGTACTTCGACGCCATCATGCGGCAGTCGCCGTTCGACGAGGAGGACCTGAAGGTTGAAGACAACCTCGAGGAGTATCAACCAATCGACGACTCCGAGCTGGAATCCCTCGCCGCCGACGCCGAGCGCCTGCACACTCAGACCGACAAGGCTGTTGTCGCCAACTTCGGCTTCACCGATTTCAGCGGTACGGGTGCTCCCTCCGCCATGGCCCTCAAATATCCCCGGGGCATCCGCGATATTGAGGAGTGGTTCGTTAGCCTCATTAGCCGGCGCGACCACATGTGGGCCATCTTCGACGGCCAGTGCGAGATCGCCCTCGCCAACCTGGCCCGGATCGACCGCGCCCTCGGTGACCGCATCCAGGTGATCTGCCTGAGCTTCACCGACTTCGGCGCTCAGCTGGGCCCCTTCATCTCGCCGCAAACCTACCTCGATCTTTACCAACCCTTCCACCGCCGCCTCAACGATTGGATCCACGAGAACACCAACTGGAAGACCTTCATCCACTCCTGTGGCTCGGTGGTGGACCTCCTCGATGCCTTCATCGACGCCGGATTCGACATCCTGAACCCGGTCCAGACCTCCGCCGCCGGCATGGACCCGGCCGCCCTGAAGCGCCGCTTCGGCCACAAAGTCACCTTCTGGGGTGGCGGCGTCGACACCCAGCACACCTTGCCGTTCGGTTCACCGGACGACGTTCGGCGCGAGGTCCACGACCGATTGCGGACGTTCGGCCCTGGTGGCGGCTAGAACGGGCGTCGAGCCAGCGAGAACGACTGGCCGGTCGGGCCGCCTTCCGGCATGGATGCGACCCAGAGAACCAGATCCCCAAGCTCATCCGGGTGCTTGACCCGTTCGCTGGGAGCGAAAGGAGGTTGCTTGCCTTTGAACTCTGCCAGTACCGATTCCACGCTGCTCCGGTCGCTGGCCCAGTCCACGTTGGTCGTGGCGACCAGCCCGGGAATGATGTCGTTGACATCGATGCCGCGGTCCCAGATCTCAAGCGCCAGGCACTGGGTAAGCATGTGCGCGCCGGCTTTGGCGGCGCTGTACGAGGAATTGCCGGAACGCGCTTCGAGTCCCATGCCGGAAGTGATGTTGATGATCTTGCCGCCCCGGGCGATGTCATCCAGGAAGGCCCGGATCATGTGATACGTGCCGAACAGATTGATTTCGACTGTTTCGCGCCAGCCGGCCGGATTGCTATCGGCGATGGGACCCACCTCGAATCCGCCGCCTGCGTTGTTTACCAGGATGTCGATGTGATCGAATTCATCCGTCACCGCGCTTGCGAAAGATTCGACCTGCGCCCAGTCGGACACATCTACCGGCAGCGCCAGGGCCCGGCGGCCCAGAGCGCGGATTTCACCAGCGACGGCGTCGATTTCCTTGCTGGTGCGAGAGCAAAGGGCGATATCGGCCCCGGCTCCGGCGAGGTAGAGCGCGATCGAGCGGCCGATGCCCCGACCGCCGCCCGTGACCACCGCAATCTTGCCTGCGAGCTGTTGATCGGTCATGGGTGGTCCGCTCCCCCGGTTCGGTGTATTGGTGACAGCTATCCTGAGCTAACTTGGAGGCGAAAACAAACGCGCCCGCGAGCACTGAATGGTCGTTCTGGGGCAAAATAGGTGGCTTCCCAATTACTTCGATGGTACGGGAGCAGCGCCCGCCCGGCGCACCATTGCGGAAAGGCATAGAGATGAAGTTGTCCGAGCGAGTAAACAACCTGGTTGAGTCTGCGACCATGGCGGTCACTGGACGCGCCGCGGCGCTACGACGTGAGGGGATCGATATCGTCAGCTTCGGAGCTGGAGAGCCGGACTTCGACACGCCGGATCACATCAAGGCCGCCGCGATCGAGGCGCTGAGAGGTGGCGCCACGAAGTACGCCACGCCATCCTCCGGGATTCTCCCGTTGAAGGAAGCAGTGGTGGGAAAATTACAGCGTGAGAACGGGCTCGAATATGCCCCCGCCTCCGAGGTGATCATCACCGTGGGCGGTAAAGAGGGACTCTATCTCGCGTTTTCCGCGCTGGTGGACGAAGGCGACGAGGTGATCATCCCGGCACCTTACTGGGTGTCATACCCGGAGCAGGTCGGACTGAACGGTGGCGTGCCGGTCTACGTGCAGGGCTCGGTGGACAATTCCTTCAAGATCACCCCGACGCAGCTGCGGGCGGCGATTACACCGAAGACA
>CAUYYU010000276.1:0-3411 GCA_963577415.1 Chloroflexota bacterium | reverse complement strand
TGGCGCCGTGATTTAACCCCCCAAGGAGAGGCCCGCCCCCGCTTGTTACGTCGCCGCCTTTTCACCATCCTCGGGTTCGTAATCGCCCTAGCCGCCTTCGCCATATACGTCGACGCGCCCGGCACCCCAGGCTTTCCCATCACTCTAGGCGGCCGTGATTTCAGCGACCTGGAACTCAAGCGCGGCCTTGACTTACAGGGCGGCCTCCACGTCGTCTTGCAAGCCGACCTGGCCGAGGGCGAAGAGCTAACTGACGGCGCCATGCAGGCCGTCCGCGGCATCATCGAGAACCGGATTAACGCTCTCGGCGTCGCCGAGCCCGTCATCCAGCTCGAAGGCAACGACCGCATCATCGTCGAACTCCCGGGCGTCAGCGATCCGGACGAAGCCATCCGCCTCTTCAAAGAGACCGGACGGCTCGAATTTCTGGGCAGCGGGCCATTTCCTCTCGAAGAGGGATCCGTCGTTACGCCCGAAGATCCGGGCGTCGAATTGGTCCTCACCGGAGCCGACCTCGCCGGTGCCCGCGTCGGCTTCGACCCGATCGGCAATGCCGAGATTCAATTCCAGATCAAAGACGAGGCCGGCGCCAGATTCGCTGAACATACGGGCAACAACATCGGTAACCACCTCTCCATCGCCCTGGACGGCCGCATAATCCAGACCGCCGTCATCCGGGCCGAGATTTCCACCTCCGGCTCCATCAGCGGCTCGTTGACCGCGATCGAGGCCCGTAACGTGGCCATTCAGCTGCGCTACGGCGCTCTGCCCGTGCCCTTGCGGGTGGTGCAGAACCTCACCGTCGGCCCCACCCTCGGCCAGCAGTCCCTGGAGCGCAGCGTCACCGCCGGCATCGTCGGCGCCATCCTCGTCATTGTCTTCATGGTCGCCTATTACCGTCTGCCCGGTGTCGTCGCCGCCATTTCTCTCCTTCTGTACTCCGCCCTCGTCCTCGCTATATTCAAGCTCATCCCGGTCACCCTCACCCTCTCCGGCATCGCCGGATTCATCCTTTCCGTGGGCATGGCCGTAGACGCCAACATACTCATCTTCGAACGCACCAAGGAGGAGCTCCGCGCCGGGCTCACCCTCACCGCCGCCATTCAGATCGGTTTCATCCGGGCCTGGAATTCGATTCGCGACTCCAACGTCTCCACCCTCATCACCTGCTTCGTCCTCTGGCAATTCGGCACGGGCATCGTCAAAGGATTTGCCCTCACTCTCGCCGTCGGCGTGCTCGTCAGCATGTTCTCCGCCATCACCGTCAGCCGTACCCTCCTGTTGCTGTTTGTTCGCTGGCCGAGGCTGCGCCGTCCGATTTTCTTCGGCGTGGGCCGTGTACCCGGATTGAAGGCCTAGCGGCATGTTCAACATCGTCGGCCGCCGCAACCTTTACTTCCTCTTGTCAGCCATACTGTTGCTCAGCGCCATCCTTTCCCTGGCTATTTTCGGGCTCAATCTTGGCATCGACTTCACCAGCGGCTCATTGCTGCGAGTCGACCTCGGCGTTCCCGCCGTCACCGCCAATATTTCCGACGCCCTCACTGCTTCCGGATTTGACAACGCCGTCGTGCAGTCCGCCGGAGAGAACACAGTCCTCATCCGCACCGACCCCATCGACATCCCGGGTCGAATACTTATCGAAGACGCCCTCCGCACCCGTTATCCCGCCGCCCAGACACTCTCCTTTAACACCGTCGGCCCGGTGATCGGCGCCGAGCTGACCCGCAACGCCCTGCTCGCCATCGTCGTCGCCTCAGCCGCCATTCTCGTCTACCTCACCTGGAGCTTCCGCAATGTCGAGTGGTCCGTGCGCTACGGGATCGCCGCCGTCGCCACCCTCGTCCACGACTCCCTCATCCTTATCGGCGTTTTTGCCTTTCTCGGCGAAGTCGCCGGCATCGAGATCGACTCGATGTTCGTCACCGCCGTCCTGACTGGAGTTGGATTTTCGGTCCACGACACCATCGTTGTGTTCGACCGTATTCGCGAGAACCGCCGCCGCCACCACGACACTAATGTCGACGAAGTCGTCAACTACAGCCTCAACCAGACCCTCGACCGCTCTCTGAACACGTCCCTGACCGCCGTATTCGCCCTGGCCGCCCTTCTGATTCTCGGCGGTGAGACCATCCGCGAGTTCACCTTGGCCCTGTTGATCGGGGTCGTAGTCGGGACCTACTCGTCGATATTCATCGCCAGCTGCTTGCTGGTCGAGTGGGCCAACCGCCGGATGCCTTGGGAAAATCGCGCCGCCTGAAATCCGGCCGGTTCAGCCGCCGGGCCACCCCCTATCCCGCGTCCACCCCCGTATCCTCTTCGATCACCGCGATCAACTCGCCGTACTCGACATCCTCACCGTCCGTCACCGCAAAACGCACCAGCTGGCCCGATTTAGGAGCCGCCAGCGCATGGTGAACCTGTAACGAGTCTATATATCCAATCGCATCTCCGGCGGCCACCGCGTCGCCTTCGTTCGCCAGCGCCTCTTCGCCGTCTTCCTTCGCTCGACAGAACGTCCCCACTCGATCCGACAGCACTTCCACCGGTCCGGCGGCGCTCTCCGCCGAAGGCCCCGGTTCTGCCCCGTCTCCCGTCCGCGACATTTCCGGCGCTACCCGCACCCTGATCAGTTCATCGCCAAACTCCACCTCCACTTCCTCGATGTCGGTTCCCCGGATCGCGTCCAGGATCACCGTCAGATTCTCATCCAGGGCCCGGTTCCACTCTGCCCGGGATATGCGTGCTTCCACCCTAAAGGCGCTCCTGGTACTCACCGTTCCGCGTGTCCACCCGCACCTTATCCCCTTGGTTCACGAACAGCGGCACCTGCACCAGCAGACCCGTTTCCGTCGTCGCCGGCTTCGTCGCTCCCGACGCCGTGTCGCCCTTATGTCCCGGGTCCGTCTGCGTCACCTCGAGCACCACCCATGGCGGGAATTCCGTCGAAATAGGGTTCTCCCCATCGGTCACCACTTCAATTTCGAGGCCGTCGGTCAGGTACTGTACGTTTTCACCCAGCAGATCCGCCCCCAGATCCACTTCCTCGTAAGTCTCCATATCCATGAAGTGATATCCACTGCCGTCGGAGTACAGAAATTGCACGTTCCGGGATTCCGTCCGTACCCGCTCATAGCGCTTCGTCGCCGGGAACGTGCGGGCGATCGTCGCCCCCGTCGAGATATCGCGAATCTTCATATCTAGAATCGCCCCGCCCCGCCCGATCTTGCGATGGTTCGCCTCGACCACATGCACCAGCTTGTCGTCCACCCGCAGGATCATTCCCTTACGGATTTCATTCGCGTTCAGCAACTGCTACTCCCGAATATCTATTTTTCCGCGGCGGTCAGGACCTCGGCCCCATCCTCACGAACTAACACCAAATCTTCTATCCGCACCCCACCCCAGTCA
>CAUYYU010000275.1:0-3427 GCA_963577415.1 Chloroflexota bacterium | reverse complement strand
GATCGCCGTAGCCGAAGCTGGGATCGAGTCCAAGGGTCTGAGGGGGCCGGGATGGCATGCGCGGGTCGCTCCTGGAGTGGGGTAGGCGGTTAGTTGGGAGACGCCGGACCGCGGGACTGACTCTGAAGTTCTGAGCCTAACGGCAATGATAGTCGGCGGTCGCGGGAACGCCCGATCGCTGGTGGTGGTCGATGAGCCAACCTCGATGCTGGACGTGTCGACGCGGTCGGTGATCATCCGCCTGATGCTCGACCTGGCCGCGGAAATGGATATCAGCTACCTGTACATTACGCACGATCTGGCGGTGGCCAGGTACTTGTGTCAGGAAATCGCGGTGATGTACCTGGGCAAGATTGTGGAGATAGCGGAGACGGAAGAGTTTCTGGGCAATCCGCAACATCCGTACACCCGAGCGCTGATCGGAGCGATTCCGTTACCGGATCCTGCGACGAAGCGGGAAGAGGTGGAGATAAAAGGATCGGTGTCCAGCCCGGTTGATCCGGCGCCACGCTGCCGGTTTTACGATTGCTGTCCGATTGCCGCGGAAATCTGCGAGATAAGCGATCATCCTCCACTAGAAGAGGTCGGAACCAACCACCTGGCGGCCTGCTATCGCGTGTAATCTGGGGAACGGCAAATGGGCGCCGGCCTGGAGACACATGCCCCGGCGGCGAGGTAATCGCTTGATGGGTGCCGGCGAGGCGATCTGACGGTTCTAAGCCGGTCAGTGTGGACCTCTCGGAGGGCGCCAGGCTCAGGGAAGGAGACAAGATGCACGTGACCGGGTCGGGCCGGCGATGAACGGCGTGGGCGCGCTGCGGTTCCACCTGGACCGAGAACTCGGCGACGGAGAAATCCCGGGCTGGCTGCTGGACCCGGTGCTGATTAGCCTCCTGGTAGGGGCGTCAGCTCTATACCTGTACGCCTCCGGCCGTCTACGGCGCCGTAATGACTGGGGAGCCCGCGTGGTGGGGTGGAGGGTCGCCTGCTTCATGGGTGCGTTGGTAATCCTGTTCGTGACCCTGCTGTCCCCGTTGGATGGGATCGGCGAGTTGCACCTGTTCTGGGTTCACATGATCCAGCACATGATCCTGGTGCTCGTGGTGTCGCCCTTGATTCTGCTGGGAGTTCCGGGCTGGATGATCGACCGGTTGGTGCAACAACGGGTGGTGCGGGTGGTGGCGTACCGGCTGACGCGCCCGATAGCGGCCCTGCTGATATCGCAATTCATTCTGATCGCGTGGCACGTGCCGGCGACATTCGAGGCGGCACTGGGTGACCGCCATGTGCACAACCTGGAGCATCTGAGTTTCATGATCGCCGGAGTATTAATGTGGTGGCCGGTGCTCAGCCGGTCGCGCGCGCTGCCAGGGAGCGAGCCGTTCTGGCTTATTCCATACCTCTTCGTGCTGCCAATCCCGACGTCGATCCTGGGCGCCATGATTACGTTTGCCCGGGAAGTTATCTATGAGAGCTATGCGCTGGCGCCGCGACTGTGGAACCTATCGGCGTTGCGGGATCAGGAGATAAGCGGCCTGATAATGTGGGTTCCGGGAAAGCTGATTTTCTGGCTGGTGATGGGGGTCATCTTCTATCGCTGGTTCGCCAGCGAGACGAAAAGCGATCGACCCGAGAGGCAGATGCCATCGGCAGGCTGATCATGCCGAGGAGCAGGGCGGCGCCGGGCCCCACGTTTGGGGAGGAACACACCCGCGTCCCCCATATGGTTTAGAATTCTTCGATTTTGGTGAACGGGCTGTCGGATAATAAGAGTATGGCCTATTCAGCCAGCCGAAAACGTGTCGTCTCCGGGGAGTGCATGACCTGTATCGATTGATCTCCCCCGTAAATCGAAATGCGGGCGAAACAAAGGTTCCGCAGCGGCGGCGCTACCGCGCCGTCCGCTTTTTCGCGGGATTCTTGGCAGCGGTCAGTTCGTTGGTGCTTTCCGGGTGTGGCGAATTGCCGCAGACAATCATGGAACCGGCCGGGGACGATGCCCGGCTAATTCTCAATCTGCTGGTGCCGATCTTGTGGATCGCGCTGGTCATTTTTGTGGCGGTGGTGGGGTTCCTGGTCTTCTCGATGATCAAGTTCCGATACCGGCCGGGAAACGACGACATACCTGTACAGATTCATGGCAACACGCGGCTGGAGATAACCTGGGTGGCCGCGTCGGCGTTCATTGTGGTGGTACTGGCAGTGATGACATTTAGGACGATGGCGGTGCGGGCGGAAGCGCCCGGCAGCGGGGCGCTAATAGTGGAAGTGACCGCCAATCAGTGGTGGTGGGAGTTTACCTATCCGGAGCTGGATGTGGTGACAGCCAACGAGCTATATCTGCCGATCGGGCAAGAGGTCGATTTGCGGTTGGCGTCAAACGACGTAATCCATAGCTTCTGGTTTCCCAGCCTCTCCGGGAAACAGGATGTGGTGCCGGGGACGGTGACCCGATTGAATTTCATTCCGGAAAAGACAGGGGTATATCCGGGGCAGTGCTCTGAATTCTGCGGACTGGCCCATGGGCAGATGCGAATGTTGGCGTTTGTCGTGAGCCCAGCCGAGTTCGACAGCTGGGTAGAGATGCAGGTGACCGGCGCCGACCCGGCGCTGGCTACGTCGCCGGGAGCTCAGGTATTTCAGACAAACTGCGCAGCCTGCCATTCGATTCGCGGCACAGCCGCCACTTTTGGCCAAATAGGACCTGAACTGACGGGCATCGGCGCGAGGACTACGCTGGGTGGCGGGACCGTGATTCACACTCCGGATACGATGGCGGAGTGGATACGCGACCCTTCACAGCTGAAACCTGGGGTCCTCATGCCCACGCTCGGGGTGGCTGTGGGCGACGTTCCAGCCGTCCTGAGCGAGGATGATATAGCGGCCTTAGTGACCTATCTGGAGAGCATGCGCTAGTGGCGACCCTGACCCGGAGCCTTCCTGCGACCCGGACGTGGCAAACCGATGTGTGGAGCTGGATCACAACCGTGGACCACAAGCGGATCGCCAAGCTGTATCTGTTTTCGGCGGCTGCGTTTTTCGCTATCGCCGGGACAGAGGCGATGATCATGCGCACCCAGCTGGCGCAGCCCGATGCCGCCGTAATCGATGGCGCCCTGTACAACCAGCTTTTCACGATGCACGGTGTATCGATGATTTTCGTGGCCATAATGCCGCTGAACGCCGGGTTTTTTAACCTGCTGGCGCCTCTGCACATCGGGGCCCGGGACGTGGCCTTCCCGAGATTGAATGCGCTCAGCTTCTGGATGTTCCTGTTTGGAGCGATTTTCCTGAATCTGAGCTTCTTTACCGGCGCCCCAGACGGCGGCTGGTTCGCGTACCCGCCGCTGACGGGGAAAGAGTTCTCGCCCGGGACCGGGATGGAACACTGGATTCTTGGCCTGGCAGTGCTGGGGACGTCTTCCAT
>CAUYYU010000274.1:0-3441 GCA_963577415.1 Chloroflexota bacterium | reverse complement strand
TGAGCCAGGTCGATCAGTTCCTTGATGCGCGGGGAGAAGGGCATGTATCCGCCGGCGATCATTAGCATGTCCAGCAGGCCTTCCTCCAGCCAGGTCTGAACGTCCAGGCCGGTTCGCCGCGACATCTCCAAGGTGT
Source organism: Chloroflexota bacterium (assembly GCA_963577415.1). GTDB lineage: Bacteria > Chloroflexota > UBA11872 > UBA11872 > VXNJ01 > JASLPR01. The sequence continues at coordinate 3,305 of CAUYYU010000274.1, read as the reverse complement.
CCGGGACCCGCGCTGCCAACAGGCAGGGCCGGCCGCGCTCGGCCCCGACCCGGATGAGGTCGGCGCGCATGTTCCGCACGAGGTCGGTCATCGCCTCCAGGTTCTCGCGCTCTTCGCCCGGTTTGAAGAAGAGCGGATGCCGGAAGAAGTCCAGCTCGATGCCGTCGAAGTCGTAGTTCCGGGCCAGCTCCTCCACCCGGGCCCGCCGGAGCTCGCGCACCTCGGGCCGGGCGTAGTCGAAGCCGGCCCAGAACGCCTGCATCACGCTCAGCGGGTACCCGGCTTCATACTGGGGCTCCTCGCCTTCAAGGAGATGCGGATACGGGCTGAAGGCAAACGCCTCGCCGATCAGCAACTCGGGCCGCTCGCGCTTCTGTGGGCGGACCCTGCCGTTAGACGAGCAGTGGATGTCGTTCATCCGAAGCGAGGCGAAGATCTCCATGCCCGCCTTGTGGGCGGCATCGACCATCACCGCACGGGGATCGCCGAGCCCCGGATCGGGCTTCCGGCCCTCCTCCGGATGCCAGCCGTCACCCGCGTAGTAGACGTAGGTGTCCACCTGGGTTCCAACCGTCTGCTTGAACCGTTTCGACAGGAACGAATCGGGACTCCGGCTCTCCTCGTCGAACACCGCGCCGGCGTCGGAGTTCACGATGATCCGGCGCTGCCGGGCGACGCGGGATCCCGACGCCGCACCCGGCTTCGCGGTCCCCTGCCCCATTCGCCGGAGCCCTGCCACCAGGTCTGCGGAAGTGCACGAGGAGAACCAGAACTCCATGTTCTCCGTGCTGGCGCGCGTCTGCTCCAGGGTCCCGAGGGTGTGGGCCATCTCCGTGGCCGTGGTGCCGTCCCGGATCAGCGTCGAGTCGTATCCGAGATAGGAGACGCACCGGATGCCGTAATCACGCTCGAGCATGCAGCCGTTGGAGGCGAAGCCGGCGAAGAACAGGTGGTACTTCCGCCGCTCCTTGAGCAGGGCATGGAGCTCCTCCCGGTCGCCGATGACCACGTCGTCGCCCTCCGGCCCGAGGGCGGGGTTGATGAAGTAGTTTCGGTACAGCTCCTCCTCTGTCCCCGCCCGGCGGGCGCCGGGATCGTCCAGCGCCAGGGAGTACTTCGCGAAGGGCCCGCTGCGGGCCATCATCTCCGGCGCCGGCCAGCCGTCCGGTTCGCGGTGGAACATCGACTGTTCCGGGCGTGAGGGCTTGAAGCGTCGGTCCGGGTACTTGTCCGCCACCGGCGGGGAGGGGGCATGGACCACCAGGATGCCGGCCTCGCGGCAGGCCTTCACCACCGGGACGATTCGCTCCCGGGCGACCCGGTCGATGCGCTCGAAGCCGATCTCGTTGGTGTTCCAGGCATCGACGAGGACCAGAGCGCAGAGGGCCGCGTCGAAGTCCAGGCGCCGCTCGACGGGACGCAGCTCTGCCTCCTCGTGCTTGTCGTCGTAGTTCACCATGTGGGGAACGTATCGGCGGGTGATCTCAAAACGGCTCGTACTCATGTCAGAAACTTCCTTTTCTCGGGATTTCCGGGTTTCGGAGGAAAAAGAACTTTGTCGTGAATTTGGATGTTGAGAACCCCGATAGGGGTTTGACTCCACAGCCGGGGGTTCCACCCCCGGAACTGGGTAGTCCACCCGAATCAAGCCTGAAAGGGTTGCACGTTGCGGAAAGTGCAACCCTTCCAGGGTTGGAGATGCATGGGTTTCCTGGAACCGAGGGTGGAACCCCCGGCTTCGGTGTCCAACCCCTTCGGGGTAACCGGGCCGTGCTACAATCTGTGGGCATCTTATTTGACACTGGGATTAAGTCAGCACCATTCAGGTCAATCCCCTATCGTAAGGGCGGCAGCCGCCATCGTACCACTTCGGTGCGGATGGCCGCCTTGTTCATGAGCTGGTTATAGGCCCAGATCGCCGCGAAACTGAATCGGAGCATCTCTTCACTCTCGCTGCATGACTCATACGTTACCGGAGGGACCACCATGGCCCCGTACTTGTTGAACACCTCCGGGTTCAAGTACTCCTTGTTCTCCGCCATGCGGACGACCTCCCCGTCGACCCACAGGGAGGAGTATGGGGTGACCAGCGTGCCGTCCTCGAGCAGGACGGTCCGCCCGAAGCCCCCGCCGCTGGTGAGGCATCCCGGGGTCTTGTCGTCGATGATGATGAGATCCTGTTCCATCGAGAAGTCCATGAATCCATCGTCCCGTTCCTCCACCAGCACGGCCTGGACGCCGATTCGCGGGTGCACCGCGCCCGTGCCCTCGGGGGGGAGCTCGCGCACGGTGTAGTTCACCAGGAGCCGCCCATCGGGCAGGTTCACCACCCCCGGATACATCAGGCCCGGGAATCCCACCGCCCGCAGCGGGTGCCAGGTGACTCCGCCGTCGGTCGATTCGAACAGGATCTCGCCGTCGAAGCGGTCCAGCCCGGTTTTTTTCATCGTCTGCGCAAAGGGCAGCGGGGGATCGAATTGGGCGTACGCCAGGTCCATCCGCGAAAGCATCATCAGGCGTCCGGACGGGGAATAAAACACCACCGATTCGCCGAACGCACCCCACGGGTAATTGTCCCGGTAGTCAAAGCCCCGGATATCCGCCTTGATCGGTTGCCACGTCAGACCCAGGTCCTCCGAAAAACAGGCATAGTCCAGGTTGCCCACGCTCATGCCCAGGAACAGCCTGCCGTCCGTGAGTCTGAAAATGTTTCTGGTGTACGCCATGTCGGCCTTCACTGCGCCCTCGAACATCTCGTACTTGAGCGGCATTTCCTCCCAGGTGTGGCCGCCGTCGGTCGAGCGATAGAGCATGTCGTAGATGTAGTCTTCGTCCGCGAAAACCTCGAAGTCGTGGCCGGGATTGGAGCAGAAATGCGTCAGGATGAAGACGACGCCGTCGATGATCGTGATCGACGGCTCGTGCCCGAAGAACCGCAGATGCTCGCCACGCGACCAGCTCCGTCCGTCGTCCCGGGACCGGTACATCACCGTGTGGATAGTGTACCGCCCCCCCATGCACGCTTCCTCGTAGTGCTCGTGAAGGGTGATCATCAACATCTCGCCGTCGGGCATCACACCGATATTGGGCTTGTAGTTATAGTTGCCTTCCAACGCGATCAGCTCGGCGGGTATTCGGTCGGCGCCAAGTTTGGCGGGGTTGATGACTTTGAGGTAATGGTTCTTCATGGTTCGCCTCCGAGTGATGAGTGTCGGGTGTCGGGTGTCGGGTGTCGGGTGTCGGGTGTCGGGTGTCGAGTGTCGCGGGTCGGGTGTGGGGTGTCGAGCCATAAGTTCGAGAATCTC
>CAUYYU010000273.1:0-3442 GCA_963577415.1 Chloroflexota bacterium | reverse complement strand
GCCCCCTCATCAAAATTTTCCCCATCTGTTTCCGCACTGCATATTGCTATAAGTGAGACGTACCGTCTTGACGCTAATCCGAGATGGCCGCGGCAATGGCACACAACCTCAAATCGAGTCCCGAACTGACCACCACCACACCACCCCGTCTCCTGCACGTCGATCTGTCCGACCGGTCGAGTCGTATCGAGCCCATCTCCCGTAGCGACCTCAATCGCTTCGCTGGCGGCCCGGCCCTGGCCGCAGCCATCCTCTACCAACTCCTGCCTCCGGGCACCGACCCGCTCGGCCCCGCGAACATCCTGGTCATGGCGCCCGGCGCTCTCACCGGCGCCCCCGTGCCCGGCTCCGACCGCCTCTCCCTAGCTGCCAGATCGCCCCAGACCGGATTCATAGGCGAAAGCACCCTCTCCGGTCCCATCAGCGAGTCTCTGGCGCACGCTGGTTTCGCCGCGCTCGTGATCAGCGGCGCCGCCTCCTCCCCGGTCCACCTTCGGATCGATGGCGATTCCATCACCATCCACGACGCCGGCCACATCTGGGGACTCCCGATCCCCGAAACCATCGTGGCATTCACCGATGAAACCCCAGAACACGGCTTCGAGTTCATGGCCATCGGGCCCGCCGGGGAGAACGTTGTCCGCTTCGCCGGCATTGCCGACCGCACCGGCCGCGTCGCCGGCAGGACCGGCCTCGGCGCCGTCATGGGCTCCAAGAATCTCAAAGGCATCACGGTTCGCGGCGACCGCCACCTGCCCCTCCACGACCCGGACGGCCTGCGATCGCAAATCAAGGACCTGGCTGAGCGCCTCAAGCGGCCCGAGGTCGCCGTCTACGGCTGGTCCGGAAGCGTCAAAAGCCTGTCCACTCTTTCTCGTCTGGGGTCTCTGCCCACCGCCAATTTCCAGCAATCAACCGGCGACCCCGTCTACCATCTGCTCGGCGACGCCCTGCTCCAGGAAACCGACCGGCTCCGGCACGGCTGCGTCGGCTGCCCCGTTGCTTGCGAGCACCGATTCGAGCCGCCCACCGCTCACAACGGATCCCGAGCCGTCCGCCTCGAATATCAAAGCGTCTACGCCCTCGGCCCTCTGTGCGGAATTCACGACCTCCCCACCATCATCCAGGCCGCCGCCCTATGCGACACCTTGGGCATCGACACCGTCAGCATGGGCGCCACCATCGCCTGGGCCATGGAATCTTTCCAGCGCGGAGTCCTCACGATCGAGCAAACCGGCGGACTCGACCTCACCTTCGGCAACTCCGCCGCGTTGATCGAATGCATCGAACTAACCGCCCGCCGCGACGGCATCGGGGCGTTGCTGGCCGGCGGCAGTCTCCGCGCCGCTCGATCCCTCGGCGGCGGTTCCTCAGCCTGGACGATGCAGGTCAAAGGCCTGGAAATGCCCGGCTATGACCCCCGACATCACCGCGGACTCGGAATGGGCCTGGCCATGTCCGCCCGCGGCGCCTGCCACAATCGCGCCGGGCTCGGCCTGGATGTCGAGCCCCTCCCCGGCGACCCGCGATCCTCCGCCGATCGCGAAGCCAGTCCGGCCGGCGGCATCTCTCGCGAGGACCGCCAATCCCTGATGGACGTCCTGGGCATATGCAAATTCTTCCGCTTTGCCTTTGACGATCTCCCCAACGAGTGCGCCGGCCTGCTCACCGCCGTCGGCGGCCCAGGAGGCGCCGCCGCTGAATTTGCCCGATTGCCAGCGCGCCTTGCGGCCATCCGGCGGCTCTTCAATTTGCGCGAAGGATTGACGCCCGCGGACGATGCCCTGCCCGCCCGCCTGCTCGACCGCGCCGACAACGGCTCCAACGGAGCGGATTTCCACAAGCAGCGGACCGCCTACTATCGCCACCGCGGCTGGACCAAAGACGGAGAGATTTCCCTCTCCACCCTGGCCGCCCTTGGCATGGAAGACTTCGCCATCGAGGCCCAAACCGGTGATCGGCCGCACTAGATATCCCCCTCAATCGCTCCACCTCGACGTCCAACACAACTCATCAGCCGCTCCTACCGTGCTACCCCATCAACTCATCCACCACGGCTCGCGCCTCCTCAATGCCCCAGATGATCGGCTCCGGCGTCTCCACCTTCTCCGCGAAGTAAATAAGCATGATCTCCCTCTCAAAGCCCGTCCGGCGAATTGCCTGACACACCGCGCCGTAATCAAGTTGATCCTGCTCCCACAACGGGGCGGTCGTGTCCTCGAAGTCCCATCCGCAGTCGAAATAGACGCTCGCCAGCCGCTCCCTGAGCCTCTCCAACGCCACCACCGGATCGTCCCCCGCAATGTGAAAGTGATAGGGACAGTAGTAGTATCCGAAACTATCCGAGTGGATCGCGTCGAAGATGCGTTCGCAGCGCTCAAGGTTGTACGCCATCCATCCCCGGTGGGAGTAGAACGAGAGCTTCAGCTTTCGCTTCTCCGCCTCCTGCGTCAGCGTTTTCAGTCGGCCGATGATCATATCGATCTCCGCTTCGCTCGAATCCTCGCTCCCGCCGCTTGAGATGCTCACCGTCGGGATCGAAAGCTCCTGGGCGTGGTCAAGAACGGCTATCTGTTCCACCAGACCGTTCGGCCCCGCGATGTCCTCCGTTGTCAACGTCGACTTGAACCGCAGTCCGGTGTCGGTCTGAAGGCCGCTCGCCGTTGCAGCATCCAGCCCCTCAAAGTGGGTCTTCCCCAGCTCAATTGTGGAAATCCCGTTAGCCGCCAGCTCGCCGAGAAACCGGTCCAGCGGAAACGCGCTCAGCGGATAAGTGCTCACACAGTACTTGGTCACCTACATACTCCTGGTCTATCGCGTCAATCCGCGGATCTCACCGATCCACCGTCCCGTCCGGATCGCCCTCCCGCGGTCAGTCCCCCTTCATGACCCGGGCCACCCTAGCGCGGAATTTGCCTATCTCTTCCATCCCGTCCAGCACCCTGATCTCGCACCCGTATACGACCTTCTGGCCCAGCTCCAGTATCCGCAGATCGCCGGCCTCCCGCGGCGCGCTGATAGAACCGACTCCGAGGCGGCACTTCCTTCGCCAATTCTAATCTGCGCTGCGAAATCTGCCCGGCACCGAGAATAAGTCCACACCGACATTCCCGTCCATGCACCGATCTTTACCGGAACGCGGCTAGGTTGGGCATACCACCGATGGCGAATCCGCCCCCGATTACTGGACCGACGCCGTGACCGAAGCCTTCCGGCCAGGTTGTCCCTCCCGGACATACCGGGGATAGAGGAGGTCAAAGGGATTGCCTGGCGAACTCGAACCAGCCCAACTAGATCGGAAATCCACAAGAAACAGAGGGGCCCATCAGTAGCTAATTGGTAGAGGGCGCAGAGGGCTCGACATATCTGGTGTGGGCGTCCGGAATCTACTTCAGAACCGTCTGCCGGGACCCCCGATAGGTGCTTCGCGAGGCACCCGGTT
>CAUYYU010000272.1:0-3448 GCA_963577415.1 Chloroflexota bacterium | reverse complement strand
ATCCGAGGATGGGCTGACCGGCGTTATTTATCGGCCGTATCACCTGTGCGGAGTGGAAACCCCGCTCAGTGCGGCGGAAGCGGCGCTGTTCGGTCACGCGACGGCCTGTCCCCGGGAAGAGCCGGTTGCAGATGTAATCGCGGTTGCCAAGCACGACTTGGCGAAAGGGACGCAACTTGACGGTGGCGGCGGTGAGACGGTGAGCGGGTACATAGTGGAGTGGGGGGAGGCGCGGGCGAGGGGAATTTTGCCGTTGGCGCTGGCGGAAGGTGTGAAACTTGTAAGGGCGGTGCGACGCGGTGAGGCTATTCGCTACGCGGATGTGCGGCAGAGAAAGGCCGGGACGATAGACGAGCTGCGACGGGAGATGGGGGATGGGGGATGGGAGGATGTGGGGAACGGAGCGATGTTGCCGAAGCTGGAAATCCCTGAGTAGTGGACTCGGGACGCCCGCCGGACCGGTCAGGATGCTGGCGACGGCGGATGCAGAATTTTGGCGAAATGTCGGCCGGTTTACGGTTAGTTCCTCTTTGACACGGCTAGAGTCGTCTTTTTTGGAAATAGACACTTTGGATGGTGCTGGCCGTGCGCGAGTCCGGGGTTTTGAAATCTGGTAACTTCTTTGCCGTCCCGGTAGATGATCTGCCGCATGGGACCGCTGTCGGGTTTGATATGTACGTCCGCACGCGCGACGAGCATTCTCCTTACTTGCTCTCCGGTCAAGCTGTCACCGAATCCATCCGACACGCCCTCGAAAGTGCCGGAATCTCCAGACTGTATGTGCCCGAGCGGATCGCGGGCCCTTTCGCGCGCAGCTATTTCGACGCGGCCCGGCTGGTGTTGGAATCCCTCGACTCGTCGCCCGAAGACCGAGCCCAATCGCTCCGCTCTTCAGCGGGCGCGTTAGCCCAGCACCTGGTGCACAATCCCAGCATCCAGTCATATCAGATGGCCCGAGATCTTAACGAGTTGATGGTCGCCGAAGCGGTGAAGTCGCCGGAATCGCTTACCGCACTCGTGAAAATGACCTATGTCGAGCAGGAGCTTCATTCGCACCTGGTAAATTCGTCCATCTACGTGATAGCTCTTTCCGGTCCGTTGGGGATATATCCCACGGAACGAATTGCGATGGTCGGGCTGGCGTGCCTCTTGTACGACCTGGGAATGACCCGCGTGAGTTCCCGCTCCGGCTTCACCGGCTATCCAAGCCAGGACCCGGTGTTGCGGCAACATGTGTTCGTCGGCCGAGATCTGATTCACGGGGTTCCCAGACTCTCTCGGGAGGTCAGGGATGCGGCCCTGAGCCACCACGAACGCTGGGATAGCAGCGGATACCCGGCGGGACTCAAAGGCGAGAGGATTCCGCAGACGGCCCAAATCGCGGCCGTTGTCGATATCTTTGACCCACTGATGACCAGTTTTCCTAGCAGCTAGGCGATGACTTCTTTCGAGGCGCTGCATGTGCTGGGCCGCCAGATGCCAGGCCAGTTCGATCAAACGATCCTCCGGGCACTGGTCGCCGGCCTCAGCGCGTAGGACGCCGTCCCGCCCTGGAACGTTAGACTGGTGCCGTTCTCCACGGGATCGGACCCTGAAAGAAACCGGGTGACAAGATGGCGGAAATTCGGCTGGGTATTATCGGGACCGGCGGCATCGTCGGAATGTTGCACATACCGGCGTACCTGAATCTGCCGGAGATCGAAATAGTCGGACTGGCCGACCCGAACCCGGAGGGGATAGCGGCGGCGAAGGAACCGAATCCATCACTGGCGGATGTACCGGAATATGCTGATCACCGGGAGATGCTGGATGAGGAAAAGCCGGACGCGGTGCTGGTCGCCTCGCCGCATGCCTTCCACAGCCAGCAGATGATCGATGCGATGGAAGCGGGCTGTCACGTGCAGACGGAAAAGCCGGCGGGGACGGGCCCGGCGGCGGTGCAGGCGGTGATCGACAAGCGGCAGGAGACGGGCAAAATCGTGGTTGTGTCTTACAACCGGCGGTTCATCCCGATCTATCAGGGAATCGTGAGCTCGCTGCGGGCGGGGGAGATCGGTGAGGTGCACGGGGTCTCGCTGCTGCATACGGAGAATTGGTTCACGCGAAACAGCCTTACCTGGCGGACGGTAAAGGACATGGCGGGGGGAGGATTCATAATCGACACGGGCGCGCATACGCTTGATTTCGTTCACCACGCGATGGGGCAGAAGTCGGCGAAGCTGACGGCCCGGGTAGACCGGATGGGATCGGAAGTGGATGTCAACGCGGCGGTGTCGTTTGAGTTTGAAGGCGGGGCGATAGGTTCGGTGTTCACGACGGGCCACGGGCCGAATATTGGCGGGGCACTCTGGGAAGACATCAGCTTTTTCGGGGAGAAGGGGGCGATCATGCTGCGATCGACGGGCGATACCGGCTTCATGAATCCGACGGTGTACCGAAATGACTACGAAACGGGGGAGACGACATTTGAGGCAGTGGGCGACGGGATGATGGAGCCGTACGTAGCGGGGCCGGGGAAGGCGCTGGTTGACGAGATTCTGGGCCGCCCGAATGTGGAGTTCGCCACGCTGGAAGACGCGCTGCGGGTGCATGAATTCGTCGATGCGGTGTACCGCTCGGCGGACGGTGGCGGGAACGAGGTATCAGTCTAGCCAGCAGCCACAGGCGGTGTTTTCTAGCAGCGGGCGCAAGTGGGGGGCAGGCACAGCCCAGCCACAGGCTGTTCTTGCTGAATGGCTGGCGCGAGCAGTCACAGGCCAGCCTCAGGCCAGGAGCAGCCTGTTTCTTCTAGCAGCGGATGCGATTGGGGGGATGGCCCGGCAGCCGGAAGGCTGGATTTGGTAACCGTTGTAACGTCGGCGTTACCCATTAGCCAATAGAACGTTTTTTGGGGTTTTTGGTGGGGCTCGGGCAAGTCGGCTTTACAGGTTTGGGAGGGGGTGTACAGAGAGGCAAAGTTATGGGTTTTGTCCACAAGCGGCTGGAGGCTGGATTTGCTGGGGTCTGCTGGCAGGGCAGAAAGCAGTACCTGTTCCTGCTAGGAGGGAAATGAACCCTGTTCGTACCTGGCCTACTTCAGAATGGTTTGAAGGTCATTAAAACGATGATTAGGAGTAGCAATATCATCTGCGCCATGCCCGTGATCCTTGGTATGGGCTTCCGTAACCGTGCTACAAGAGAATCAGTCATACTGCCATCCGAACTGATCGCCGCATGGATTTCTCCCAACACAAGTAACGCATGTCGCCGCATGATAAATATCCCCCCCCCAATAAGCAGCAAGGTAAGAACCAAGGACGTTAATAACCAGCCAGTTGCAAATAGATCATATCCACCCAATTCTGCCGCCATATAGCCAAAGACAAACAGAAGAATCCCCGATGGCGTGGCGAACCTCGTACCAGCGCGAGCACTCGATTGCCAAAGAGGCAATAATTCAGCCGGGGAG
>CAUYYU010000271.1:0-3452 GCA_963577415.1 Chloroflexota bacterium | reverse complement strand
GATAGGCCAGGGAAAAGCTCCCGCTGACCCGGGTGGTCGCAAAGTCGCCGACCGTGACTTCGATAGCGTCGCCGCCTGACTTGGCCCGCAACCCTGCGATCATCGCCGGCGAGAGATCGATGCCGTGGACCGGGATCCCCTTTTCGGCGAGAGGGAGAGCAACGCGGCCGGTGCCGATGCCCAACTCGAGGGCAGGTCCGTTTCCGGCGAGTTCGGCGAGGAATTCGACGGTGGGGTCGAGGACTTCAGGTCTGAACCAGTCCGACGAAGACTCGTCGTATCTCATAGCGACTCGTTCGGTGAAATGATCCTCTAGCGCGGGGAACCTATCCAACGGGGTGAATTCCAAAACAAATAGCCGGACCCATCAATAGCTTATCTATGAAGACGGCGAAGGGGATTCGCCATATTTGGGATTGCCTCGGCCAACGAATGTAGCAACGTACGTAGCAACGTCGTCAATGTCTGGCGACCGTCAGCGCATCTGGCTGGTGCTCGTCGGTTAGATGCCTGAGCCGGCGGCGATTTCGGATCGTTATGGCCCGTCGGAGCCGCGGCCGGCTTCACTCTGAAGCTGCCAGCTGGTGTTGAGCTCCTGGCGCTGGATTATGTCGGTGTACCAGCCGCCGCGGTCGAACAGTTCGTCGTGAGTTCCGGCGGCGGTCACAGTGTTGTCACGCAGGACGACGATCCTGTCGGCGCGACGGACGGTGGCCATCCGGTGGGCGATGACCAGGGTTGTGCGCTCTCTGGTCAGCCGGTCTAGGGCCTCGTGAATCAGGCCCTCGGTCTCGGCGTCCACCGACGACGTGGCCTCGTCGAGGACGAGAATCGAGGAGTCTTTGAGGATCGCGCGAGCGATGGAAATGCGCTGTTGCTGGCCGCCGGAGAGCCGAACGCCGCGCTCGCCGATGCGCGAGTCGTAGCCGTCCGGGAGGCGGTTGGCGAACTCGTCGACGTTGGCGGCGCGGGCCGCCGCTAGGATTTCAGCCTCCGTGGCTCCGGGCCGGCCGAACGCGATGTTGTCGTGGATAGTCCCGGCGAAGAGAAAAACGTCCTGAAGTACGAGGGAGATGTTGGCGCGCAGCCACGTGAGGGGGAGGTCGCGGACGTCGGCGCCGGATAGCCGCACGGCACCACCCTGGACATCGTAAAAGCGAGGAATTAGATGGGCGCAGGTGGTCTTGCCGACGCCGGTGGGCCCGACGATCGCGATGAGCTCGCCGGCTTCGGCACGGAAGCTGACGGCCTTCAGCACCGGCTCGTTGGGCTCGTAATGGAAGTCCACAGCATCGAATTCGACGGACCAGGTGGGTGAAGTGGGAGCGGTCGCGCCGGGCTTGTCGCTCAGGTTGGACTGGACCTCCAGCAACTCGAATACGCGGTCGGTGCTGGCCATGGCCTTCTGAATGTTTTCGCTGATGGCGGCGAGCTGGATGACCGGCTGGTAGATCAGGCCGAGATAGACGACGAAGACGAAGAGATCGGCGACCGGGATGACGCCGCGCAGGGTGAGATCGCCGCCGACGGCCACCACGAGGATGAGACCGACTCCGGCGATGAGTTCGATGACACCGGCGGGAATGAGGGAGAAGAATTGGGCGCGCTGGATGTCGTCCCGGTAGCGCCGCCAGCGCTCTTCGACGAGTCGAAGCTGCTCGCGCTCGCGGCCGAAGGCTTTCACAACCGCGAAGCCGGCGATGCTCTCGGTGACGGTCGCGGTGACGCCGGCCATGGCTTTGCGAACGAGGCCCCAGGAGTTTCGGATGCGTGGAAATATGTAGCGTCCGAAGATCACGATGATCGGCATCGGCAGCAAGGCGAGTAGAGCCAGCGGCCAGTAGATGAGGAATAGGGCGACGAGGATGGCGGTGGGCAAGGCGACGGCCAGAACGGTCTCGGGAATTCCGTGCGCGACGAAGTCCTCGACGGTTTCCACGTCGCCGACCGAGCGCGACACCAGAGCGCCGACGCGCCGATCGGTAAAAAATCGGTGGGGCAAAGTCTGGATGTGGCGGTAGAGGGCGACCATCATGGCGTGCTGGACGTTATAGGCGGCCCAGTGGGAGAGCATGCCGTAGGCGTAGCGGGCCAGCGCGCGGACTAGGAAGGCGACGGCGAGGGCGACCACGATCAACCCGATGGCGTTTTCGGCGGCGGTGCCTTCGGCATGCCAGATGAGAATCTGGCGCACGAGCAGCGGCGGCACGAGCCCGCTGGCTGCGAAAATCAGGCCGGCAAGGACCGATCCGCCGACCAGGCGGCGTTGCGGCCCGATGAATCTGGACAGGCGGCGCAGGAACAACATCACGGCACCTTAGCGAATAGGCAGGACGGAGTACATCGGGGAGAGCGCTCTGGCTGAGTGTCAGCGAGGCGGCAAGGGTTGCCGGAGCCGGGTAGAGACCGCGTCCAGGACAATTGGGCGTCCTGTCGGAAAAAGGCTTCGGCATCGTCCGGTACGTCTTTCATGTAGTTCTCGGCTCGCTCCAGGATCTCCTGAAGGCGCTCGTCGGGTCCTGCTTCGGCCACCTCCCGCCGCATGCGACGGAGGAACATCCAGCCCACGGCCGAGAAAGTCTCGATCATGTCGTGGATTGGCCCGGGCCCGAGGACGAGGCCCACGACGCTTACCGGTCCGTCACCGGCTATCCCAAAAAAAATTGGCGGCCGGCGGTATTCGCGTCGACCAGTTCCCACCAGCGATGTACCACGTAGGCGGGATAGGGCTCGTGCGATTTGAGCAACATCCGGGCGGCGTTGTGGAATGGCACGGCGGCCCCATCCGACACGGGCATTTCCGGGTAGCTGGGTGCCAGCCCCTTTGCCTCCAGCAGGACGTTCCGGTCTCGAAGTGGGAGTTCAAGGACCTCGGCGACTCTATGGACGGTGCGTGGAGGTGCTGGCGTGGGCGTGAATACAGGGACAGAAGCCAGGTTTCTGAGATGGGGAGGCTAGATGCTGAGGTCGAGGAGGTCGTAGTTCTTGACCACGTTCTGCCGGGTCGACTCATTCCAGAGGTTGTCTTGCTCCTGGCCGACGAAGGGCCGGTAGACGAAGCGAGGCTCATCGGGATACCGCTGTTGGCGGGCGTCGATTGCGATTGGGATCAGGCGAGAACGCTGGTGGATGCGGGCTTCGTCGTAGGTGTCGGTCTCGGCGTCCATATGCCGGATGGTGGTGACATTCAACACGGAACTTCGGGGGTGAAATCCGAAGCCGACGCTGACGCGGCGGTCGGGGGAGGTGTTGGCGAATGAGCCGTGAACGAGCTGGCGATTGCAGATGATCACGTCGCCGGGATCGCAAAATATCGGTACTGCACCGGGGATGCGTTCGGTTCCGCTATTGGCGACCAGGCCCTTGATATCGACTTTGCCGAGTTTGTGGGTGCCGGGGATGAGCCAGACGCCGTTGCCGCCGGTGCTGCCGTAGAGCTGGGCCATGAAGTT
>CAUYYU010000270.1:0-3462 GCA_963577415.1 Chloroflexota bacterium | reverse complement strand
GCGAGGACTTCTTCACTCTCGGTGTCGGGGAATGTGAGATTTTCTAGGTCATCGCGGATGAGCAACTTGCCCTCTACGAAAAAGAGGATCTGATCCGCGCCCGGCGTCTTGACCGCCGGGATCGGCGGTTGCAGGTCGAATTTCAGGTTGTCGCTGTGGAGCAACTCGTTGACATCGACCTGAAAATCCATGGGGGCGGTCTCGTACTCGCTGGAATCAAAGAAACGTCCCGGGGACACTTCTCTCGGCCGAGCAATTTGCACATAAACGGGAAGTCAACGCCGGCTTCCACGAACGGCACGCGGTCCGGGATTTCCCTAGCCAGGACCGAAAGTACACGCTCCCGGCTGGTCATCTCGGCCATGATCTTCTATTCAAGTTCCTGGGCGCAGACAATTGTAGTTCTCATATGATTACCATGCGACGGGCGAGGATTGACGGGGCTCCAATTGTTCCGAAAAAGGTGCAGAGTTTGCCAAAGCAGCTAAGTCCGATCGAGAGGGCGCGGCGGGCGCTTTCGTTTCAGGAAGTCGACCGGGTCGCGGTGGGAGGCGGATTCGTGACTAACGCGGCGGCCATCGAGGCGGCTAGCGGGATCAGGCCAATGTGGAGCAACCCGGAACTGGCCCTGCTGCGGGCCTATCGCCACTGGCAGGTGGACGTGATCTTTCAGATGGAGCTGCCCAAACGTCCGGCGGGAGCAGCCCGCAGCGAGGTGCTGGTGGAGCCGAGCTACCGGTCGAGATTCGACGAACTACTGGACCCCGAGGACTTCAATAGCCCGGAGGACGTGGTGGCGTATGTGAAGCAGCTCCCCACTCCGGCCCAGGCGTGGGAGGCGATCGATCCCGGCGCGGAGTACGAGGCCTGGAGCGAGCTGGTCGGGCGGCGGCAGGAGAACATGCCGGACATCCTGTGGGTGCCGGGGCATCAGGCGGGGGTGGTGCGATTCATGTGGTACATGGATTTCGGTTTTGCGCCGTATTTCATGGCGCTGGCGCTGTACCCGGAGGTGATGGAGCGGCTGTTCGAACTGGAGGCGGTGCGGGCGCACCGGCGCAACCAGGCGATAGCCCGCTGCATCCACGACCAGGGCCTGCTGCCGCTGGTTTACGTGGGAGAAGACATCTGCGACAACCGCGGCCCGATGGTGAAGCCGGACATCTTGCGCGATATTTACTTCCCGCATCTTGAGTTCGGATTCCGGCCGCTGCTGGAGGTCGGGGTGCGAATCCTCTGGCATGTGGACGGTCTGGCGAGGGAAATCGTGCCGGACCTGATCGCCGCGGGGGCGGGGGGGTTCCAAGGTTTTCAGGAGGAACTGGGGATGTCGCTGGGAGATTACCGAAAGCTACGGTCCCGGGAGGGCGAGCCGCTGCTGTCGGTCGGTAGCGTGTCGGCGGTGAAGACCATGCCGTTCGGAATCGTCGAGGAGGTGCGGTCGGAGGTGGAGCGCTGCATCGAAGCGGGGCAGCCGGGAGACGGGTTCGTGTTGATGCCGTCGAGTTCGCTGGGGACGGACGTGGCGCCGGCGAACATCGAGGCGATGTACGAGCACGCGCAGAGGTACGGTGGTGACTTCTTCTGATTGAGCCGGGTGTCGCCGACGAGCCGGCCGAGGTCAGGCCTGGACGGTGAGCTCGCGGTCGATGGCGTCCAGAATGCGCTGAAGTTCGATTAGATCCGCGCCCTTGTCGCGGGCCTCCTCGGCCAGCTCCTTCGCCTCCAGGACGCCCTCACGAATGTCCTCCGCCTTGTCTTTGCGGATGGCGGTCTCGTAAAGATCGCGGACTTCCAGCAGAAGCGCCCGGGCCGTTTCCTCGGCACTCATCTCAACCTCTATGCCCATGAGGCGCTTGGCCAGGGCCACGGCGCTGGCGGCGTCGGCGGCGTAGCCGTCGGCGCCGATGTCGTTGGCGTATTGCTGGGTGACGGGAGCGCCGCCGATAATGACCTTCCCGTTGGCGGGCGATTCAGCCACGTGGATGGCGTCCACGACCCGCTTCATCTGGACCATGGTCGTGGTGAGCAAGGCCGACACGCCGACGATGTCGGCGTTTACTTCCTCTGCCTTGGCGAGGAACTTCTCGACGCCGCAGTCGATACCCAAGTCGTAGACATCGAAGCCGGCGCCTTCGAGCATCATGCCAACAAGATTCTTGCCGATGTCGTGCAGGTCGCCCTTGGCGGTGCCCATGACCACGGTGCCGAGCGATTCAACGCTCTCTTCCACCAGCAGGGGTCGGACGATATCGAGTCCGGACTTCATGGCGCGGGCGGCTATGAGCACCTCGGGGACGTAATACTCGTTGCGACGGAATCGATCACCGACGATGTCCATGGCGGGAATGAGGCCGCGGTTGACCACGATCTGCGCGGTGACACCGTTCTCGACGCACTCCTGGACGATCTCGATTGACGATTTGGCATCACCCTTGATGACGACCTGTTGCAATCGTTCCAGGGTCTCTTCTAGATCAAATTCTGGCACGGACTAATCCTCCATATGCCTGCCGGCTATGCACTCGTGAGCCGGCACGTGCAGACACCGAAAGCATTGTCGTGCTGCCGACCTGAAGGAGTCAAGCACGGTACGGGAGGCGGGGAGCGGGGTGGAGCGCGGTTTGACCGGGCCGGCCGGGGGATCGCGCACGTGAAAGTCCGAACTAGCGGCCGACCTGAAGGAGTCAAGCGCGGTACGGGCGGCGGGGAGCGGGGTGGAGCGCGGTTTGACTAGGCCGGTAGGTGGGTCCCGAGCATAATTGCCCGGACCCGACAACGGAGAATTGGAAGGCTGGCGCAGGTAATTTGATGGTTGCAGGCGGAGTGGATCAGACAGAGACGGTGGCGGCACTATTCCTGCCGGAAGAGCGGGAGGTCGTGGCGGCGGTCGGGACGACCATCCTGGACGCGGCGACCGCGGCCGGCGTTCACCTGGAAACGATCTGCTCGGGTCGTGGGACGTGCGGCAAGTGCAGGGTGCTGATCAAGGGCTATGACGCCCCCCCGCCGACCTGGGTGGATAATCGTCGGCTGTCGCCGGCGCAGCTGAACGCCGGTTGGCGAATGGCCTGCGAGCATCCGCTGACGGCGGGCGGCACTTATACGCATCCGCTGGTGGAAACGAATCTCCGCACAGTGGAGAGCGCCGACGTGGGCGAGATCACACTGCGGCCGAACGTGCGGAAATACGTGATCGCGCCGACGGTGCCGCATCTGGAAGATCAGCAGTTCGACTGGCCCCGCGTCCAGGACGGGCTGGCGGGGCTGGCGGGCGGTGTGGACACATCCATCGCGGCGCTGCGCAAGCTGCCGGGGGTGATGGCTCAGGTGGGCAAGGGGCCGATCACGGTCACGTTGGTGGGCAGCCGGGCGGTGGATTTCGAGAGCGGGAACACATCGGAGGCTATGTACGGGATGGCGTTCGACATCGGGACGACCTCGGTGGTCGGGTCGCTGATC
>CAUYYU010000269.1:0-3490 GCA_963577415.1 Chloroflexota bacterium | reverse complement strand
ATAACCCTATACAAGAGGTTGACTCGGGAAAGCAAGCTCTGGAGGTCCCCGCCGTGATTGCTCTTTCGATGAAATGGAATGAGCAAGAATATCGGCTTGCAAGGACCGAGAATAAACTCTGCTGGTGAATTCGGGCCGATTCAACCGCTCGCTTTGCACGTCTTCATTTCATGAGATGAGCAATCACGGCGGGGACCGCCGACTCTACGGTTCGATTGACCGCTCAATGGGCATCTTTTCTGTCCTTTCGGAGCTGCCTTACCGAAACCTCAGGGAAAAGAGATCCGCGTCTTTCAACACGAACCTGAGCCGCACGGGGGTCCCGGCCCATTTTCCCAGGTCTGGATGGTTTTTCCAGAGCATGGCCTGCTCCAGCGAATCGCCGTACATCAGCTCCGAGTCGGCCAGCGCGAATCCGGGCAGCGGCACCCCCTGGGCATCCTGCAGCTCGGCCTGCACGGTGCCCGCCGCCGAGGTTGAATAGTTCATCACCAGCTCGGACCCTTCGAAGAGAAGCGGCCGGGTCAGCATCTCCCCACCACGCAAGGGGGCGCAGACCGAAACGAACCCGTCCACGCGCAGCGTGTGGCGCCGCACCTGGCTGCCCCCCGGGCGCAGCAGGTTTTCCGTCAGATACAACGAGATCTCATCGGGGGCGCCGTCGACCCGCGATGGGGTCTCGACCATTCCCCTCGCCACGAAATTGTCCCAATAGGTCCAGTTGTTCTCCACGCCCATGCCGGGTCGGATGAAGGACTCCGGCCACATTTCGAAATGGCTTCGGTCGCGGCTGCACATCAGCATCGCATCGGTCACGACCGTCCCCTCGCGTTCCGAGAACATGGCCGAGCGGATCCGGCGAATCTCCATCCCCGGCATCTGCTCGAGCGCCGCCGTCCAACCTCGATCGACGTAGCGCAAAGGGAAGCCCATGATGATGTGCGGGGCCCGATAGTAGGGCTGAATCACATTCTCATACAGTTCGTTGACGCGGCCCGGGGAGTAGGAAATGAACTGCGGCTTGGTCCAGTGGATGAAATCCTTCGAAGTGGTGGTGGTGATGTCGCGGCCATTGTCGAGGCCGTCGGCGGTCAGCCCGGTCAGATCGTCCGTCACCACGTCGACCTTGTCGAGCTCCTCCATGCCCGCCTGGTAGGCGGCAATGCGCCGGTGGCGGCAGTAGCAGCGGTATTCCTCGCGCTCGGAGTCCCAGAAGGCGAAGTGCTCCGAGTCGTATCCCTCGATGAGGGGCTCATCGCTCAGCATTCGCCAGTGGATCCCGTCCGGCGAACAATACGCAAACACCCGGCCGCTCAGACCGGAGACTCCCTTGTAGCGCTCCTCCGGCGGAACGCCGGGCCGGGTGTCTTCGAAGGGACCGATCCCGCCGGGAGAACGACCGCCGGTCTCGGGGGTCAGAATGATGTTGTTGTCACGCGTCCCCGCCACCTCGAACTGCCCCGCCGATGGACGTGTCCAGTGGATCCCGTCGGAGCTCTCAAGGTAGCAGCCGAAGACCTGGCGGGTGTCGACCCAGTCGACGCCGTCGCCCAGCAGCTCCGGCAGCCCACACCTTCCCGCCGAGTAATAGAGGCGATAGCGACCATCGTCGGTCCGCAGAACGGACTTGGGTCCGGAGTGGTTCCCTTCCCAGGGACGGTCGAACACCATCGAGACCTCTTGCGGCACCGGATGATGCAAACGCCGCTCAGCGCCGCAAAGGCGGTCGATAAGCCAGTCATCGACGAACAGCTCGAGCCGGGAGCTGATGCTAATGGGTCCGTTGTTCATATCCGTGCTTCAGATTGTGCCCATAAGGGATGCCTACTTGCATCTGAATACCATAAAGATTCCGCAATCCTCATCGCTCCTCCTAATCGATTAGGAGGAGCGATTAAGGGTCAGACGAGCCTCAACCTCAACTACCGAAACCTCAGCGAGAACAGATCAGCATCCTTCAACACAAACCTGAGCCGCAAGGGAGTACCGGCCCATTTCCCGAGATCGGGATTGTTTTTCCAGAGCATGGGCTGCTCCAGCGAATCGCCGTACATCAGCTCCGAGTCGTCCAGTGTGAATCCCGGCAACGGCACCCCTTGGGCATCCTGCAGTTCGGCCTGCACGGTGCCCGCCGCGGAGGTCGAGTAGTTCATCACCAGCTCGGATCCTTCAAAAACGAGCGGTTTGGTCAGCATGTCGCCGCCGCTCAACGGGGCACAGACCGAAACGAAACCGTCCACGCGCAGGGTGTGGCGCCGCACTTGGCTGGGGCCCTTGCGCAGGAACTTTTCCGTAACGTACAGCGAGATCTCATCGGGGGCGCCGTCGACCCGCGACTCCGTCTCGACGAATCCTCCGGCTACGTAGTTGTCCCAATACGTCCAGTTGTTCACCACGCCCAATCCGGGCCGGATAAAGGACTCCGGCCACATTTGGAAGTGGCTTCTGTCGCGGCTGCTCATCAGCATTGCATCGGTCAAGGCCGTTCCCTCCCGGGGGGAAAACATGGCCGCGCGGTCGCGCCGATGCTCGTACCCCGGCATCGCTTCGAGCGCCGCGGTCCAGCCTCGGTCGAGATAACGCATCGGGAAGCCCATGACGATATGCGGGGCGCGGTAGTAGGGCTGAATCACATTCTCGTACAGTTCGTTGACGCGGCCCGGGGAGTACGAGATGAACTCGGGTTTGGTCCATTGGATGAAATCCTTCGACGTGCTGGTGGTGATGTCGCGCCCATTGTCGAGGCCGTCGGCGGTCAGCCCGGTCTGGTCATCGGTTTGCGTGGCGGCGTCGGTAGCAAGCTCCTCCATCCCCGCCTGGTATGCCGTGATACGGCGGTGGCGGCAGTAGCACCGGTACTCCTCCCGCTCAGAGTCCCAGAAGGCGAAGTGCTCCGAGTCGTAACCCTTGATGACGGGCTCATCGTTGAGCAATCGCCAGTTGATCCCATCTGGTGAACAATACGCAAACACCCGGCCGCTCAGACCGGATACGCCCTTGTATCGCTCCTCCGGCGGGACATCCGGCCGGGTGTCTTCGAAGGGGGCGATGGCACCGGGAGAACGGCCGCCGATATCGGGGGCCGTAACAATATTGTTCTCACGTGTCCCCGCCACCTCGACCTGCCCCACCGATGGGCGTGTCCAGTGGATGCCGTCGGAACTCTCGATGTAACAGCCGAAGATCTGACTGGGATCGACCCAGTCGACACCGTCGCCCATAAACTCCGGCAGCCCCTGTCTTCCTGCCGAGTAATAGAGGCGGTACAGTCCATCGTCGGTCCGCAGAACGGACTGCCCGCCGCAATGGTTTCCTTCCCAGGGCCGGTCGAATTCCATGGAGACCTCTTGCGGCACCGGATGATGCAGACGCCGCTCGGCGCCCCCGAGACGGTCGATCAGCGCGTCATCGATAAACAACTCGAGTCGCGAGCCGATCTGAATGGGTTCGTTGTGGAGTGCAGGCATTGCGCTTTCCTTCTTTACTATTA
>CAUYYU010000268.1:0-3491 GCA_963577415.1 Chloroflexota bacterium | reverse complement strand
CCACCGAAATCATCGCCGGCCGCGCCCTCCTGCGCGCCTTCGCCGCCGACTCCTCCGAGCGTCGCCGTATTCTCAGCCGCGTCCTGCTTCATTTCGTCCTGCTCGAATACACCGAGGACGCCGAGCGCACCACCTGGCGCGCCCCGGCTCTCGGCGACGACATCGGCGCCGCTCTGGTCGGCGGTTCCATCAGTTCCAACCCGACCCTCTGGCGCGCGCTCCGCTCCGACATGGAGCAGAGCCGCCCCTCCGTGGTCGTCGGCCTACGCGACGCCGGCGGCGTCCCGCTCGCCGGTCGTCACGACGGCCTTGTAACCGTGCCCGTCGCTCTGGGTGGCCTGGAAACCGGCCACATGCTGGCCTCCCTCGAATCCCGCTGGCGCGGCTCCCTCGGCCGCTTCTCCGCCCTCCGGGGCTACCGCTGGTTCGCCGACCACTTCGCCGCCGCCCCCGAGCTTTCGACCAGCCGTTTCCTATCCGCCGTCCTCCGCTTCGGCGAACATCGCACCCGCCACAGCGAAGTCCCCGACCGCTTGGCCGAGCTTGAGCTGCCCGTCTACTACCCTTCCACCTCTATCGAGTTGCAGTCCCTCGCCTCCGCCGGACTCCTCCCCGCCTCCCCCGGTGTTTTCTGGGACGTTTCCCGGCCCTACGGCGGCGACCCCCTCACCACCGCCGGTCACGCTCACCGCCATCTCGGCGCCTTCGGTCTCACCGCTCTCGCCACCTCCGACGATCCCACCCGGCGCGCCAACTTCCTCCTCGCCGCCACCGCCGCCGCCATCGTCGCCGCCGCCTCCGACGAGATCGGCTGACCGCCGTGTCCGACCGGGAACCCGACATGCCCCCCGAAGACCAGCCCACTCCCGACGCCGATCCCGTCGACCTCGACGCCGACCTGCTGGACCCCACGCCCATAGTCGAATACGAACCTGGACCCGACGACCCCACGACCGAAGACGACCAGCCCGCCCCACCCATCCCCACCGTCCTCTACGCCGAGGTTCCAGACCCCTTCGCCGAAGGTTCCCTCGTCGCCCACGATCGCCAGTCCCTGGTCGCCGCCATCGCCGCCGGCGACCGGCGACGTGGCATCCAGGCGGCCGAAGATCTCGTCTGGTCCCCCGAATCCCGTATCCGCGACATCGAAGAAGCCACCCTCACCCACGTGCGCGGCCGCCGCTCTCGTCTGCGCTACCGCCGCATTTACTGGCGGATACTCACCATCGCCCTACCCTTCCTGGTCGCGTCGCTCCTCGGCGCCGCCGGCCTGCTCATCCGCCAGATCCCGATCATCGGCGCTCCGGTGGGCGAATTCGTCGGCTCCGCCGGCGCCTCCGTCGGCGGCCTACCCCTCGGCCTCCTCATCGCCATTCTTCCCTCCATCTGGCTCTGGCGGCGCCGGGCCTCCGGCCAGGACGGTTACTGGCCCAGATTGCCTCGTCGCCTGCCCGACGAACTCGAGTTCACCCCGATCCCCGGCGATATCGCCGGGCTTGTCGCCGACCTCGAGGCGACCATTCTCGAGTCCCGCCAACTCGCCGGCAGCCGGCGTTCCGCCACCGGCGCCGACGCCCAACGCCTCGAAGAAGTCATCCACCGCGCCTACCGCATCGCCCGCCGCGCCGGCATCGACGTCGCCGCCTCCTTGTACCTCGACCTTCGCCGACGCCTCCATCGCGCGGGCCGCCTCCCCACCCGCCGCCTCGGCTTTCTCGCCCGCCGGCGCGTTCCCGCCGTATTCGCCGAGCTCGTAGGCCCCTATAAGCCTTCCAACGCCCGCCCCTCCTCCCCGCACTTCATCGGCATTCCCCGCATCGCCGGCGGAGTCATTGCCGCCAGCCTCATCTTCCTCCTCGCCGGCCTCTTTCGCGTCGGCCCCAACGATTTCGAAGTCGTCCGTCCCAACCGCGCCTGGGCCTACCCCGGCTCCCTCGACTATCTCGTCGCCACCCAATTCTCCTGGGTCACGGTCGACGGCGTCGACGTCTCCAGCGCCATCCCCGTTGACGGCCCCGGCTGGTTCTGGACCTGGCCCGTCCCCTTCACCCGCCGCGAGCACCTCGCCACCGTCGACCGCCGCGTATCCACCGAAGCCCTCGTCGGACCTCGCGACGAGACCCTCTTCGACACCGTTCAAATCGACTTCCGCTATAGCATCCGCGACAGCCGCGCCTGGGTCCGCCAGGGCCTAAACGGCGATGCCGAAGCCGCCATCGCCGACATCCTCGCCCAGAATCTCGCCGATTTCATGGAACAGCAGCGCCATGAACTGATAGTCCAACAACGTCCCGACTTCACCGAGGCCCTTAAGGACAACATGAAGCCGATCCTTGAGCGCTACCTCGGAGTCGTCAACGACAGCCCCGAAATTCGCGACCTCGGCGTCGAAATCGAAGGTGTCACCACCTTCGGCTTCGCCATTTTCTCTCCTTGAATCATAGTGGATGAGAACGAGTTACCACGCACCATCGGCGCCATTCTTCGCGGCTGGCGCCAGCAGCGCAACGTCTCCATCGAGGATATTTCCGCCCGCACCCGCATTCGCTCCGACCTTCTCCGCCAGCTTGAAAACGACAGCTTCGAGTCCCTCCCCGCCGCCGTCTACGTCACCGGCTACATCCGCGGTTACGCCCGTGCCCTCAACTTCGATCCCGCCCCCGCCCTCCAGGCCTATCAAACCCAGACCCGACTCCCCGGCGCCAAATATATGCCTGACACCAACACCTCCATCGGCTACGATCATCGACCATCCCTGCGTTCCGTCGGCATGCTTGTCGGCACCCTCATTGGTATCGTCATCGCCGTGAATATCTTTGTCAGCAACTACGAGTCCGCCGCCGCCGTCGAGCCCGCCCCCACGCCGGCCGCCACCGCTCCCATCGAAACCCCCACCCTCTCCCTCATCCCGCCGTTTCAGACCCGCGATCCCGACCCCGTCCTCAACATCGACGATCTCCATTTTCGTCTCATCGCCAAAATGAACGTCAGCGTGCAAATCTTTGTCGACGGCGAGCCCCGTTACACCGGCTTCATGAAACCCGGCGAAAGCTTCGAATGGTTCACCGCCGACGGCGTCCGCCTCATCGTCGACAATGCCGGCGGCGTCCACGTCGAAATCGACGGCATCGATGTCGGGTCGCTTGGCGGCATCGGCGAGCGCGTCCAGCGCGATTGGCAGAAGCCCGATCGCAGTCAGTAAGCCCCCTCCCTCCCCCCGCACCTTCCACCTCGTCAACTACGGCTGCCCCAAGAACCTGGTCGACGGCGAAGGTATCGCCGCCAATCTCCTCGCCGCCGGTCTCCAGCAGGCCGGCCCCGAGGACGCCGATCTTCTCATCGTCAACACCTGCGGCTTCATCGGTCCCGCCGAAGAAGAATCCACCAACGCCCTTGCCGATTTCGCCCGTGACAAACACGAAGGCCAGCGTCTCATTGCCGCCGGCTGCCTCTCCGAGCGTCGCGGCGCCGAAATCGCTCACTCCATCCCC